>JAVVPF010000033.1:19874-30193 GCA_036655895.1 Cloacibacillus sp.
CTTCGCGAGACCTCGGCAGGAGATTAAGCACTAGGCGCCTGCTGTCTTGAGTCATAGCTTTAGTATTCTATACTACGCGCGGAGATTTGTCAAAAAAATCAAAATAGAGGTTACAAGGCCCCTTGCTTGATCTTCAGCGTTCTCATCAGTCCGTCCATTATGAGGTTCATGTGGCGGTCAAGCGATATGAGCTCAGTGGGATTTTCATTCCACAGCGCCTGCATGATTGAATAATGCTCTTTGAGAATGATATCGGGACGCCGCTCTTCGTCCATAGCAAAAATTGAGATCCTTGTTATCTCGTCTGAGATGCTTTGCCATATTTTTGATAACACAGAATTGCCGAGATGGTCGATGATCGTCGTGTGGAAACGGAGGTCCGTTTTTACAAACTCTATGGATCGCGTTTTAAGTTTCTCCATGTTCTTTATTTCTACATCCAGTTTACCGGCCAGCACCCTGCAATCTCCGCGGATAAAGGTACAGCTCAAAGCATAATTTTCTATCATGCTTCTGACGGCAAAGACTTCGTTGCAGCGTGTCTCCGTAAGCTCGCTCACCTTTGAACGGCATCTGTCGTCGCCAATAAGCCAGCCCTCCTGCATCAATCTTTTTAAGGCCTCACGTACCGGGGTACGTGAGGTCGCAAACTCATCGGCCAACTGTCTTTCAAGAACAAACGTCCCCGGGAAACGACGCATTTCAATAATATCGTTTTTTATCTGTTGATAGATTAAGTTAGACAAATTAATATCGGTATTTATCATGCATCTCTCCGCTTTTATGTTTATCAGGAATATTATAATTCTTTCACGCTGGTTTTTGTTTTAATTCTCTTCAAACTTTCTGGGCGCCGCAGGATGATTAGACAGTCCTACCGGAGGAACTCCGTGTTTAAAATCAATTATCTCCTGCGCGGCCACGGTACGAGCTTTTCTATTGGAACCGGTGCTGTACCATCCGGCGTGAGGAGTAAATACGACCTTTTTATTACTGAACAGAGGATGTGAGAAGTCTCCTCTTTCAACATTAAGCTCATCTTCTATTACATCAAGGGCTGCGCCTGCAATTATACCATTATTTAACGCCTCGTTAAGGTCATCTCTGTCAACGTGCGGTCCTCTTGCGAGATTTAGCAAGAACGCGTCAGATTTCATCAACTTTAGGGTATCTTTATTTATCATATGGTAAGAATCTTTGGTAAGCGGCAAGTGCAGGCTGACGATATCGCCCGTCTTCAATCCCTCTTCAAGGCTTGATACAAGCCGTACTCCCAAAGTTTCAGCAAGCTTCGCGTCCGCGTAAGGGTCATAGGCGATGATTTCGCCAAAATGCGGCTTTATCTGCGAAGCGATAAGACGCGCTATCTTACCAAAGCCGACAAGAAATACCGAAAGCTCCCTAAGCGGACGAATGGTGAAGCTGCGATGGTTCCACTCTCTCTCGTATTTTATTTTATCGTTGTAGAAAGGGACTCTGCGTGCGACGGACATCATTAACGCCGTCGTATGCTCCGCTACTTCCGGGGTGCTGCAGTCTGGGACATTACAGACGGTGATTCCAAGTTCTTCCGCCTTTTTCAGCGGAATGTTGTCAAGCCCGATTCCCTGCCTGGAAATTATTTTGCAGTTTTTCATCCGCATCAATTCATCTTCAGAAAGGTTATTGTTTGCTATCAGCAAAGCATCTATTGTGGGAAGTATTTCCCAGAGCCCCTCTTTATCCAATTCGTCAATTACCGTTATCACAAAACCCTCCGGCAACAAAATTGGCTTTTCCATTTCACAGTCTTTTTCGCGATTGAACATACTATAGATCGCAACAGAATATTTTGTCATTATATTACTTTCCTTTCCTTTTTTCCGGTTTATACATTGACATACTTAAGCAGCACCGTAGATAGAACTGGCAGATAGGTAACTAGCAGCAAATCCAAGAGAAGGACCACTATCATCGGGCTGACGGCGAATATTATTGATTTTACCGTGGTGTCTTTTTGCAGGCTTTGAGCGACGAACAGGTTCACTCCGAGCGGCGGCGTCAGCATACCAATTGCCATATTTACTACCATGACCACCCCGAAGTGGATGAGGTCGATATTGGCCTGCTGAAGCAGCGGAAGGAATATTGGACCAAGTATTATTATGGCGGCGTTTGGTTCCATCAGGCAGCCTGTGATGAGCAGCATAATATTCAAGAACATAAGCAGCGAATATTTGTTGTTAGCCAGGCTCGAAAGCCCCTCCGCAACTTTCAGCGGTATCTGCTCGGTCGTCATTATCCATCCCATCGCGGTAGCGGTGGCGATAATAAGCAACACCATGGCCGACGTCGTTCCGGCTTCGTAAAAACTTATATAGACATTCTTTATAGACAGTTCTTTATATATTACAAAACCGACGAAGAGGCTATAGACACAGGCGACCGCCGCAGATTCCGTAGGAGTGAATAGGCCTCCATAAATTCCGCCAAGAATTATGATCGGCATCATCAGACCCCAAATGGAATTCTTCAACGATTTCCTAAGCCCTCCGGGAACGCGTTCTATATGGCTTTTCCATCCTCTTGCCCTGCATATAAAGTAACAGAGCACCATAAGCGAAAGCCCCATGATGATGCCTGGGATGACGCCGGCGACAAAAAGCTTGCCGATAGAAACGCCCAGCGATACCCCGTATGAAACAAAGAGGATACTTGGCGGAATTATGACTCCGATGATACCGGCCGCGGCCAATATTGCCGCAGAAAACGCTTTGCCGTATCCTTCTTTGACCATTGCAGGAACCATAATGGAACCGATCGCGACAACTGTTGCAGGAGCGGAACCTGAGATTGCGGCAAAAAACATACAGGCCAAGATAGAAACGTTAGCAAGGCCGCCATAGGCGCCGCCTACCACATTCATTGATAAATCTATGAGCCTTTTAGAAATACCGCCCCATTCCATAAGCCTTCCAGCAATCATAAAGAGCGGGATTGCAAGCAGCGTGAAAGAATCAGAGCCGGTAAACATCCTCTGGACGATAAGAAGCGGGGGGATAGAGCCGTCTGCCCATACCGCCAGAAACGAAGCGGCTCCCATGCAGATTGCCAGAGGAACATTCATTATACAAAGGACCGCCAGCGCGCAAAAAAGGACTTGCGAAACCATTATTCAACGGCCTCCTTTCCATTTTTGCAAATTTCCGAGATCCCCAAAACAAACTTGAAGAAATAGTGAAGGGCCATCAATCCGCATCCTACAGGAACCGCGGCATAAGCCCATGAGATCGGGATGCCGAGAGCAGGCGAAAGCTGGCCTGTTGAGGAAAGTTTGAAGAGAAATTTTGTGCCGATGACGGTTACCGTTATTGCAAAGGCCATACCTACCAGATTTACGGCGAGATCTTCGATTTTTCGAATAGGCTCAGGCAGTATTTGAACAAAAGCCTCTATCCCGATATGCGCGCCTTTCGTGACAGCCAGCGCCGAACCTATGAACGCCGCCCATACGCTCAGATATCTGGCGAATTCCTCTATCCATGTGATGCCAAAATGAAATACAAATCGTTCCAATACCGATACAAAAATCGCCATCGTTAAAACAAACAGAAGGAGGGCAACTATATATTCTTCCGCCTTTGTCATCAAGTTCTCTATTTTTCTTAATAACATCGTCCACATCTCTCTCTTAAGCAGTGATTAAAGGGGCCGTCGTTACGCGGCCCCTCCTTTGTTTTAGCGACTACTTCGCAGCCTTGGCCGAGGCGTCAAGAACTTGTTTTATCAGGTTTTTGCCAGCCTCTTTTTCGATAAGGGGAATAGCTCCGGCCTGTGTAACCTTCTTAAATTCATTGAGCTGCTGCGGGTTCAGCTCGGTAATGACGACTCCTGCTTTTTTCATGTTTACAAGAGAACGCTTTTCATCCATTGCGTTGAACTCGCGCTGTTTTGCACTCCAAGCGGAGGCGCCTCCAGCCACGATCTTCTTCTGCTCCGGCGAAAGTTTTTTATAGCTGTCGTTGTTCATGATAAGCACGAAGGGGCTGTAAAAATGACCGTCAAGCGTCAGGTATTTCTGGACTTCGTGCAGACGGCTTGATTCGATGAGAGATACAGGGTTTTCCTGACCATCGACCACGCCCTGTGAAAGCGCCGTATAGAGTTCACCAAACGGAATGGGCGTGGGAGTGACGCCCATTGAACGCATCATTGCTATATGGACCGGATTTTCCATCGTTCTGATTTTAAGCCCCTTGAGATCTGCGGGCGACTTTATGTTGCGCACTCTGTTTGTAAAATGCCTGAAACCGTTTTCTCCAAACGCAAGCAGCATCGTATCGGTCTTCACACCGAAATCTTTGCGTAATTTTGTTCCCATGGGACCATCTAAAAATTTATACGCTGTCGCTTTGTTAGCGAAAAGGTAAGGGATGTCCAGAGCCAGCATTTGCTTATCCAGATTGGAAAGAGTGCCAGAGGTAATGGAGCAAAGCTGGATCGTACCCATCTGCGTGCCTTCAAGCTGTTCTCTCTCATTGCCCAACTGGTTATTGGGGAATATCTTTACTTTTATCTCGCCTTTGGACTTTTCTTCGACATATTTTTTAAACGCTTTACAACCCTCATCATTTGTAGCGCCGACTGAAGGCGTAGGCCCTGAATGGCTTAATTTGAGCTCGATTGCGGCAAGAGACGCGGTGCATGTTGAAAAAAGCAGTGACAGTGCAGCGGCAACGGTAAATAGTTTTTTCATGATAACTCCACCTTATTTGAGATTTTTTTACTAAAATTATTCGGATTTTTCACTGTAAAACTCAACATGGTTCAATGGTGTTTCATTGACGAAAAGTTTAAAAATATCAGGGCGTGCGTAATGCCCCACCGGGTCAAAATCAATGCGGGCCTCCGCCAGCATGTTCATATCCAAATCGGCTACCAGTATTTCTTCCGTGTCATAAATAGGGCCGGCGAGGTACTCGCCAAAGGGGCTGATGATGGCGCTCCCGCCGTTGGTGACGGATCCCGCCTCATTGATGATGCCGGCAGGAATTTCAGCTTCCGGTACGACCGTTTCTATCTCCGGAGAATAGTCGCTTAATTTATAGCAAAGGTTTGCCGTAAGGACAAAGCATCCTCCCTCTCGGGCTATATGTCTTGCGGTGCAAAGCCATGATTCTCTGTAATCGGCGGTCGGAGCCATATAAATCTCTATCCCTTTGCTATACATGGCGGTGCGCAGAAGGGGCATATAATTTTCCCAGCATATAACGGCGCCATATCTTCCAAACGGCGCCTGGACGACGGTGAGGTCGCTTGCGTCACCTTCGCCCCATACGACCCGTTCTCCCGCTGTCGGCTTAAGTTTGCGGTGACGGCCGAGGTACTCTCCATCCGGACCAAAGAAAAGCATCGTGCAATATAGAGTTCCATGCCCCGCTTCCCTTTCTATACAGCCCATAGCAAGATGTATCTTATATTTGCCGGCGGCCTCCCTTAAGGCTTCGAAGATGGGGCCGCCCACCTCTACAGAATTTTCGTAATACCGTCTCCAGTCTCTCCGGCCGGCTGGAGATCTCCAACCGATAACGGAGCCAAAGGTGATGGCTTTTGGATAACAGGGGATGTACGCTTCTGGAAACATGACCAGCTCGCAGCCTTTTTCCGCAGCTTCCTTGATAAAGCGCATCGCTTTCTCAAGACAGGCCTCTGCGTCCATTAAAACAGGAGCAAGCTGCACGACTCCGACTCGCACGACATTTTGTTTTCTGCTTTCATTCATGGCTCTTCACTCCTCACTAATATAAAAAACTAGTTCACTAAATCTCTATAGAGGTGGGGCAGTCTTTTTTCAAAAACTTTAAGATAGTCGCGATTTTCTTTAAGTTTTGTAACATCTATTTTGGCGAAGAGACCGTCTTCGGTACCGGAGCATTCAGCAAGGACTTCGCCTGACGGATCGGAAACGAAAGAGCCTCCGCCAAAATCTATATCTCCAGAATAATCGCAATTATTTACCGCAACGGTATAAAACATGTTTTCGATGGCGTGGGCACGGATCATCGTGCGATAGAGGTCCATTCTGTTTCTCGTCCATTGGCTGCAAATAAAAAGCAGCTCCGCCCCTTTGAGCGCGTATATCCTTATCCATTCCGGGAAGCGTATGTCATAGCAAATAATGCTCCCGCATTTTATCCCGTCCACTTCGTATAGGCAGGGCTTGTCTCCATGGGTGAATACTCCGTCTTCGACGGTGATGAAAGGCACAAGGTGAGTCTTATCATAGAAGGTGACGAGTTCGCCGCGGGGATTGACTATTAATGAACGGTTGTAATAGTTATGATTCTGCGAGGCCATGATAGAGCCTCCGGTAAACCAGCAATTATATTTTTTTGAGAGCCTGCTCAAAAAATTTATCGCTTCTTCGCCATCTCGGTCTGCCAGAGCAGGAACCGAATCCAAAGCATATCCAACATCCCACAACTCTGGGAGAACGCAGGCCGTCGTTGTCTCCGACGGGGAATAATATTTTGAGAACCATCGTTCCACTGTCTCATAGTTGGTTTTTCTTTCTCCCAGCTTGACCGGGATTTGTACCATAGCGACTCTGATATTTTTTTCTTTCACACCAACACCACCTTTGTTAATTTTGGTATGCCATATAAAGTCTTGAGTGCCATAATAATATATAAAAATATTTGTTTCGTCAATAGTCTATTTGTAAATTTATATTTATAGACCATAAGTGATTATTATAACGATATGCGCACGCTTAACATAGTTGCCGGTAAATTCTCACAGAGCGCGCAGCTAACGTAATGATGTCATAATTTGACAGTCACAGAGCAGAGCTTTATAGGTTATAATTTCGGTATATTTTTAAGCGGAGGGATTTTATGAAAAGAACGATCTGCCTAATCTTGACGACGGCCCTTGCGCTGTGCGTCGCTACGTCGGCCTTTGCTAAGCCTGATGTGACGGAGTTCAGAAACAAGGACTTCAATATGGAGAGCATAAAGACGGTGCTGGTGCTGCCGGTCTTTTATGACGTTCAGCTGCCTCAGTCGGAGGCCTTTCTTACGGAGGCCGTGCAGCAGAAGTGGAGCGATATGACGAAGGGCCGTCAGGACAAACTGCCGTACCTTGTAAAGACGCCCAAAGAGATAGTGGAGCGTGACGCCTACGTCAAGGGCGTGCCAGCAGTGCCGATGTCGCCGCAGCAGGCGGCGGAGAAGGCTCTAGTGCTTGCCTCTGAATACGTGGACGGCCTTTTGATGTGCACTGTGACGAAGGCTGGAACGGCGGAGGTGCAGCATCCAGGAGAATATGTGACGCGCTACAGGTACGAGGACGTGCCCGTCTGGCGCAACGATCGCTGGGAAAAAGACCGCATCAGCATCCCCTATCAGGAATATAAGGCGCCGTGGACGGAGAGCTTCACTCAGGGCGGCGTGAAGATAGAACTGCGTTCCGCGAAGGACAACTCGCTCGTTTATGGCAATTCCGTCGTGGCAAGCACAGGCGAAGGCCTCTTCACGGAGGCGCCGCCGCTTTCAAAGCACATTCAGAACGTCGTGGAAAACGCGGCAAAGCGTCTGCCTGTGAAATAAGATCCCTTTCAAGTTTTCTTCGGACAATAAAAAAGTCCCGGCATTTCAAGCGTCAGCCTGAGATGCCGGGACTTTTTATTTGTTTTTATCAGTAAGAGAAGAAGCCTATTCGGCCGCGATCTCTTTCTGTGCCTGGAGCGGGTCGACTTGAATGCCGACGCCCATTGTTGACGTCAGGGTGATGCCCTTGACATAGGTTCCCTTTACGGCTGCCGGGCGGGCCTTTACGATGGCGCGGAGAAGCGCCTTGATGTTTCCGTAGAGGTTCTCGACGGGGAAAGAGGCCTTTCCTACCGCATTATGGGTGATTGCCGTCTTGTCGACGCGGAACTCAACACGACCGGCCTTGATCTCTTTGATGGCATCGGCAACATCGAATGTGACGGTATTGGTCTTCGCGCTCGGCATGAGGCCGCGGGGGCCGAGGACTTTGCCGAGACGTCCTGCTACCTTCATGATATCCGGTGTGGCGATTACCGCATCAAAATCAAGTCTGCCGTTCTGGATCTCTGCAACCAGATCTTCGCCGCCGACGATGTCCGCGCCCGCATCCAGAGCTTCCTTCTGCTTGTCTCCAAGCGCAAGAACGGCAACCTTTTTGGTATGGCCAGTTCCGAAGGGCAGCACTATCGTGCTGCGTACCTGCTGGTCTGCGTGACGGGGATCAACGCCCAGACGAATATGGATCTCAAGGCTCTCGTCAAACTTTGCCGTAGCGCATTCTTTCGCGAGGGCAACAGCCTCTGAGAGAGGGTACTGCTTTGCAAGATCTACTTTTTCGAGCAGCGCCTTATAACGTTTTCCTATTTTTGCCATTTTAATTTTCCTCCTTGTGGTAGTTTCGGGAGCCGAAGCGCCCTCCCACGTTCCCGGCCGAAAGGGCCGAAAACAGTTGTTTTGTCTAGCGCGTTATTTCGATACCCATTGAACGCGCGGTGCCTTCGATCATCTTCATTGCCGCTTCGATGTCGTTTGCGTTCAGGTCGGGCATCTTAAGAGCCGCTATATCCTGTACCTGTTTCTTGGAGAGCTTGCCGACTTTGTCCTTGTTGGGGACTGCGGAACCCTTGTCCTTGCCTGCGGCCTTTTTGATGAGGACGCTTGCGGGCGGGGTCTTCAGGATGAATGTGAAGCTGCGGTCGGCATATACTGTGATGACGACTGGGATTATCATTCCAACCTGATCGGCCGTCTTGGCGTTGAACGCCTTGACGAATTCCATGATGTTGATGCCGCGCTGTCCGAGCGCCGGTCCTACCGGCGGTGCGGGCGTGGCTTTTCCTGCGGGAAGCTGAAGCTTGAGCTCCCCAATAACCTTTTTAGCCATGGTGATGTTTCCTCCTTAGATTAAAACCTTCTCTTCTGGGAGAAGGCTGTTATTCTGTTGTCAATGTGCGCGGTACATAAAGACGATTCAGAAGAACGGATCAGATCTTTTCGAGATCGCTGTAATCCGCCTCTACGTCTGTTTCTCTCCCGAAGACCGTTATCCGGAATTTGATTTTTGCCTTATCCGGGTCAACCTCTACGACGGGGCCGGTGCTGCCGGCGAAGGGGCCGGACTTCATCTGCACCATGTCGCCTGGTTTGAGATCCACCTCTACCTTTGGTTTTGCGTCTTTCCCTATCTTATGAAGGATGTCCTCCGCCTCTTTGGGCGAGAGCGGTATTGGGTGGTTGCCGGAGCCGACGAAACCGGTGACTCCGGGAGTATGGCGAACGACATACCAGGATTGATCTTCAAGTATCATTTCCACAAGCACATAGCTGGGGAAGACCTTCCTTTTTACACGTTTGGTCTTTCCCTCTTTTATGGTGACTTTTTCCTCCATGGGGACGAGAACTCTGAATATCCTGTCCTCCATGCCCATGGTGGCTATGCGCTGATCAATGTTTGCCTTGACCTTATTCTCATATCCTGAGTAGGTCTGTACGATGTACCAGCGGCGTTCCTGTGTATTTCCGAATAATTCGCTCATGCTTAAAAGAGGACGCGAGTCCCCTTCACCTCCAGATTACAGTCGAGATCCATCCAATATTGTATTGTTTTACGAGAGATCAACTACTGGATAATCCTAGAGAATAGTCCAGTGAGAATCAAATCTACCAGCCCGAGATAGGCTGAAGCAACGGCTGTCACCACTATAACAATGATGGTTGAATACCATAACTGCTGTTTCGTGGGCCAAGTTACCTTTTTAAGCTCAGCTCTAGATTCCCGGATGTAGTCGAGGACCTTATCCATTAACCCCGACCTCCTCATTTTTCGACTTTTAGAATATGTTTTTGCTTGTTGCGTTTCCAGCCAAATTCAAGAGAATAAAAATGGCAGGCCTGGAAGGATTCGAACCCTCAACCCCCGCATTTGGAGTGCGGTGCTCTAACCAGTTCGAGCTACAGACCTGCGTGCAGAGGTTATTCTACCCTATTTGCCTTCTTTATGCAAGGTGTGCTTTCCACAAAACTTGCAATATTTTTTCTTCTCAAGCTTTTTTGTAGCCTTTTTTTTGTTGACGAGCGTCACATAGTTGCGGCGCTTGCATTCCGTGCACAGAAGACCGATGATGTCAGCCATATTACTTCACTCCAGACAAAAATTTGATTTAAAAAGGGCGGCAGATATGCGCCGCCCTTATAACGCTATGCGATGATTTCAGTTACGACGCCGGCGCCGACTGTGCGGCCGCCTTCGCGGACTGCGAAACGGAGCCCTTCCTGCATCGCTATCGG
>JAVVPF010000034.1 GCA_036655895.1 Cloacibacillus sp.
TATACCGCCATGCGGATTTTGACGCAAGTTCTGGGTATTCCCGCTTGAGCTGGTTTCGCGCGTGGATTGATATGTGACTTTTAAAGGGCACGCGGAATCTCCGAGCCTAGCGCAATGCTGCCTGCTTAATTTTATGGTCACGTTCAGCTCACGGAGAAGTGTATTCATTTCGGCCATGATACATTAAGCATCCAGTCGGATGCTCCCATTTTGCACTCTGTTGAAGGCTTGCACAATCTTTAGAAAAGACTTTAGAGAATGTATTTATAATGCAGCGGAGAGAGTGCCAAATGACATTCTCTCCGCCTTTGTACTTTTTATTTTAATGAAATTGCAATCTCTTACTTCTTTTTATATCCGCACTTTGGGCAGACGCCGTTTTCATCGAGCGCGATTCCGCAGAGCGGGCAGCGGTCGATTACATTTTTGGGCTCGAAGTCTGCGGAGCCCGCGTTGACGCCGCTGGTAAAGGTGATCTTCACGATGTTGAGTTTGTCCTTCAGCAGGTCATAAACGATCTTTATCATGCCTTCAACGGTCATTGTCTCTTTGGTTACGACAAGGCGGCACTCAGGATAGGCTGTCGCAAGCTCTGTTTTGAACGCAGGGCCGGTCATTGTGTTGCTCGGTGCGCCGTTTCTGATGCCCTGTTTCTCATAGACATCAAGCACAGCCGGAAGGAGCGGGTCGTCTTCACGAAGGATGAGTGCGTGGTCGAAATTTTTAAGGACTGCCCATGCGGTCTTCTGAATTTCATTGCAGGGGAAAACCATATTTACGCCGGGGTTGACGGAATCTTCAACCTCAATCGTAAGGACGCCGGTGTGTCCGTGGAGATACTGCGCTTCGCCTTTGAATCCGTAAAATCTGTGTGCGTACTGAAGATCGAGTGTTGTTATGCTTCTCATAATTATTCTCCTTTAGTTTTTACAATTTACGGGCGCTGTTGCCTTCCCGCATGTAAATTGATAAATGTTTCTCCGTCTGCCGCTTGTTACCGAGGCTTGCCAGTACAGTCCGGACATAGCCCCTTGAAAACGATGTCATGCCCTGTGAAGGTAAAACCATGAGCGTCCTTTACTAATTTTTCAATGTCGCTCATATATTCCATATCTACGTCGAAAACCTTTCCGCATCTGGCGCACATTGCATGATAATGATCGCTGCAAATATGGTCGAAACGATCTGCTCCGTCCGGCATCTGCCGTTTACGTATCTCGCCCGCTTCGCACAGCCGCAGCAGATTCCGATAGACTGTCCCGCGGCTGATGTTCAGATGCACCTTCGCGAATTCCACATAGATTTCCTCCGCAGTTGCGTGACAGGCCAGTTGCCTTACGGCCTTTAAAACTAAATTACGCTGGATCGTATTTCGTCTTATCATTAACCTGGCCTCATTTCTTAATAAGAATATATCCTAAATAGTATATATTGTCAATAGTAATTATTTTAAATTAGATTTTATATCGTAATTCGATAGTTGGAGAAAATATGAAGGTAGTCTGCAAACGATTTTTAAAGAACTGAAATTACTGACGATGGGTATTCGTTAACATCCCAATTGAAAGCGAAATTAAGAGCGCGACGGGCTCTGATGCACGCTTAGTTCTCTTTTTATTGGAGCATTATCCGCAGAATATCATCCGTTTAAGCCTTGTGATGGATGGGCTAATAAGTTGCGGCGTCAATCTCATTTTTTCTTGACAGGTGAACGGGCGGTCACTATAATTAAGGTGAACGAACGGTAACGGCACCGGTGAGGGAGGATAGAAATGATAAACACAAAGGAACGAATCATGCAGATTGGATTAGAATTATTTTCAAGAGACGGCTATGAGGCAGTGTCCGTAAGCACTATTGCAAATGAACTTGGAATGACAAAAAGCGCTTTATACAAGCATTACAAGAGTAAAAGGGATATTTTTGACAGCATCTTAGCACGAATGAGCCAAATGGATGTTGAGCGTGCCAATGAATATGATATGCCCGAAGGAACAGTTGAAGAAATGGCGGAAGTCTATGCCTGTGCGCAAATTGAAAAAATTAAAGTATATACTGAGGCGCAGTTTCACTATTGGACTGAAGAAAAATTCTCCTCTGGTTTCCGTAAGCTGTTGACCCTAGAACAGTATCGAAATTCAGAAATGTCTCAGCTTTATCAGCAATACTTTGTTGCGGGGCCTCTGCAATATCTGGAGGATCTGTTTGGCGGAATAACGAATAGCTGCGACAATGCAAAGCTGCTTGCTATACATTTTTATGCTCCTGTTTTTACCTTATATAGTCTTTACGATGGCGCCACAGATAAAAAACCAGTTTTTGCTATACTGCGGAAACATCTCGATAATTTCGGAGGAGAAATAAGCAAATAAATTTTACCAATACTACGAGGAGCGTTATTGATGAGGCGCAGCTTAATGGCGGAGATTGTGATAGGCGGAGAGGTTCGCACATATTAATCTCCCCAGCACCTCCGGCAAAGATACACGGTATCCTTGCGGAGGAGTTAGAAGAAGAAATTAAAGAACATCGCTAAAATAAAAAATCAATCAGGAGAATTACATCATGCAATATCTGCGCAGTGAAAAATATAACACGCCAAAATTACAGGCGAAGATTATGGGGCCGAATCCACTAAAATTACAGGAAGAATTGCTCAATGGGCATAAAATATCTAGCAAATCCACCGTGTGTGACTTGGGCAGCGGTCAAGGACTTACAAGTGTATTTTTGGCACAGGAGTATGGTTTTTTAGTATATGCCGCCGATCTTTGGAGCGATCCTGTGGAAAATCAAAAGTTTTTTGAGGAGATGGGGCTTGATTCCACGCAAATCATTCCCGTAAAAGCGGATGCAGCCGACCTTCCCTTTGAGAAAGAATTTTTCGATGCAGTCGTCAGTACAGACTCTTACAACTATTTTGGACGCGATCCAACATTTCTGGGAGAAAAATTATTGCCATTTGTAAAACGCGGCGGATATATTTACATTGTAATTCCGGGAATGAAAAAAGATTGCCATGACAATCTACCACAAGAGTTACTTCTTTCATGGACTCCGGAGCAGCTCGATTATATTCACGATATTCTTTACTGGACAAACATCATTGAACAGACTGATGATGTCAACATTCTTTCAATTCATGAAATGGAAAGCAATGAAGAGGTCTGGAACGACTGGCTGGAACAAAATAATGAATATGCTATAAGCGATAGAAAGGCTATGGAGGCCGGCGGCGGAAAATATCTTAACTTTATTGCAATTATTTTACAAAAGAAATAGCACCTTAAATTCATTTCCGTCATACGGCCGCTTCGCTGTTATGAGGTGCACGGGGGCGGGATTGCTGATTGCAGCTGGCCTGTCGATGCTGTGATTCTGCACTGCCGTTCCAGCTGCTGCGCAAAAATATTTGTAAGAGGGGAGCTCTCGTGATGTCCTATAATATTAATGACCTGCTAAAAAAACCGGAGCTTTATAAAGAAACCGGGATAGCGTTTTGGGATGACGAGCATATCTCGAAGCAGATGCTAAAAGCACACCTAACCCCTGAATACGATGGCGCCAGCCGCAGCTTTGATTTTATCGACAAATCTGTGGAATGGATCACAGCGTTGGCGCCGGCCGTCGAAAATTTGCAGCTCCTAGATGTTGGCTGCGGACCAGGGCTTTACGCCGAACGCTTCGCCAAAGCAGGCTGCCATGTAACCGGCGTAGACTTCTCCAAGCGGTCTATCAAATACGCAGTTCAATCAGCCGCAGAACAAGGATTTGATATTACATACCTTCATCAAAATTATTTGCAGCTTGCGCTGGATAAGAGCTTTGATTTTGCAGCGATGATTTATTGCGATTACGGAGCGCTCTCGCGGGACAACAGGCAGCTGCTTATGCAAAAGATATATGAACACTTGAAGCCGGGCGGCAAGTTTCTGTTTGATGTGTTCTCTATGCAAAAATATGCGGCTTTTTCAGAGGGGCAAACATGGGAAAGATTCCCCTACGGCGGCTTTTGGACTGAAAAGCCGCACACCGTGCTGAACGGTAATTACTGCTATTGTGACAACGTAACGCTGGAGCAGATTGCGGTGCTCACGCAAAGCGAGGCATCAGTCTATTATTTATGGACAACTTATTTCACACGAAAGAGCCTGATTGAGGAGGCACTGGCGGCCGGCTTTAAGCTGTACGGTGTTTTCTCCGATGTGGCAGGCGCGGCTTATTTCGAGGAAAGTCAAACGATCGCCGTGCTTTTAGAAAAGACGGACGACTAATTATGAGAATGAGAACCATCGCTTTCGTGCGTTCGGAGATGATTTATGACATCTTATAGACCAGATATACGCCGGGGTATATAATGAACAAGGATAGCTGTGTCACCCATTTTTGCGGACGGACAAGGCCTGAAAAAAGGGGGCAACATGAGTGAACGCTTTCAAAAGCAGCATTTATAGATATCTTGGAGGAACGTGTCAATACCTGATACCGCTATATCAAAGAACCTATAGCTGGGAGCGCGAGCAATGCGCTCGCCTTTGGAATGACATCGTCAATCTACATAACACCCTTCGTGAAGGACATTTTATCGGCTCCATCGTTCGCATCGACGAGGATTCGGCGGCAGGGTCAACGCGTGCAATGATTATCGACGGTCAGCAACGCCTTACTACGCTGACCTTGCTTCTTGTCGCCTTGAGAGACTATGCTAAGGACAACCCCGATTGCGCCGTCAACCCAGATAAAATCACGGACACTCTGCTTTTGAACAAGTACGAAACGGGCAATGCCAAATACAAGCTGCTTCTCACGCAGTCCGATAAGGAAATACTCATTAATAAGCTTGAAGGCGCGCCTCTTTCAATAAACTCCAAGTCCCGTGTGATTGATAACTATGCGTTCTTTGCCGGACAAATTGCCAAATTAGAGATTTCACCTTCCGATCTCTACGACACCATTGGCAAACTGCAAATTGTAGACATAGTACTTGACCGGCAGTATGATGACCCGCAGGCAATTTTTGAGAGCCTGAATTCTACTGGTATGGATTTGAAGGATTCCGACCTCATTCGCAACCATCTTCTGATGGGTTTGGACTCCGACACGCAAGCCAATGTTTATAATACTGTATGGCGCCCGACGGAACAACTCTTTCGTGATGAACATCAGAGCGAATTGCTCGATAACTTCTTCCGGGACTACCTCACTATGGAACTCGGCAGGATACCGAAAAAGAACGAAGTGTATAAAGAATTTCGAACCTATCATACTGATAGTGGGCTGACCATTCGTGAACTCTGCGTGCATATTCACAGCTACGCAAAGCACTATACTGATATGTATTTTGTCACAAGCGGCGATACCGTATTGAAATCGCTTTACGGAGATATGAAGGCAATTCGCATGGAAGTAGCCTATCCGTTCCTATTGAAAGTTCTCGGCGACTACGAGAAATTTTTGATAACCATTGATGAATTGCGGGAAATAGTTCGGCTTTGTGTAAGCTATGTTATGCGCCGTGCTGTCTGCGACGTTCCAACGAACTCCCTTAACAAAACCTTCGCCACGATGAAGAATGCCTTAAAGACGACGGACTACTTAAATTCAGTCAAGGCATTCTTCATTTTGCTCGATACATACAAGGAATTCCCGAACGACAGGCGTTTCATCGACACATTTCTAACAAGGGACATCTATCACATGGCCCGCTGCGGCTACATCCTAGGTCGGCTTGAGAACTATGAGAACAAATCTGTAGTGATTCTAGACAACCTAACAATAGAACATATAATTCCTCAGAACCCGCATTTGTCTGCCGACTGGGAGTATGCTCTCGGTGACGATTGGGAAGAGGTTCAAAAAAAATATCTGCATACCATCGGCAACCTTACGCTGACGGCATATAATTCCGAGATGAGTGATTCTCCTTTTGCTGACAAGCAGGCGATGGATGGCGGATTCCGACAGAGCGCGCTGAGGCTAAACAAATACGTTGTTGCACAGACCTCATGGGGCGAAAACCAGATCAATGAACGAGCCGCCCAACTCGGCGATATTGCAAAAAAAGTCTGGCCGTATCCGATGCTCACTGAGGCTGAGCTTACCCAGTATCGTAAGCAGGACGATTCCACGACAGCGTACACACTCGAGAGCTACCAGTACCTCAATGCTTTCAACCGTATGCTTTTTCAGAAGCTGAATATCCGCATTCTCAACCTCAGTACCTATGTAAAGCGAGAATTCAAGAAGTTGTATATCGCCTATAAAGCTGACACCAATTTCGTGGATGTGGTTATCCAGAGCGCGCGGCTTCGCTTGGCAATAAACATGAAGTATGCCGATGTCGTTGACCCCAAGAGGATATGCAAGGATGTTACAGGGATTGGCAAATGGGGTAATGGCGATGTCGAAGTTGGATTGGACAGTTTAGATATGCTTGATGATGTGATGGCAATTATTGATCAAGCTTTCAGACAACAAAACATAGAATAACCCATCCATAAGTGGTATTACATAAGTGGTATTAATGGAAGAACATGGCAAAATCATATCGTGCAAAGTTAACCCAGGAGGTTCTATCGGGCCACATTCTCAGCAATCAAGTGACGATGTTAACTACGTTGTCTTAGGTTTTTGGAAAGCAATTTGTGACGGAATGGTAGAATTTTTGGTCCCAGGTTGGTGTCACATCTGTCCAAATGACTCTGAATACCGCATCATCAACACTGGCGGCAGCGACCTTGTGCTTCTTAGGTTGTTGCCGAGTGGCAATATTTATAATACGGTGAATTACTGAAAAAAAACAAAAGGATGGGGGAGCATAACGTGAAACTAGATGGTCTTGGAATTATGGTGGATGATATGCCGACAATGGTTAGATTTTATCGAGACGTGCTTGGTTTTGAAATTACTGAGGACGAGAATGCATCAAATGTTTACTTAAAAAAGGATGGTACGCTTTTTCTTCTTTATAGAAAATCTGATTTTGAAAAAATGACAGGTAAAAGCTTCTCGTATGTGAAAGGATTCAATGGCCATTACGAAATCGCTCTGTCCGTTTCCAATTACGCCTCTGTAGACAGCGCATTTGAAAGAGTGACTAACCTAGGAGCGCGGGCTGTGATGCCGCCGACTACGGAGCCGTGGGGGCAAAGGGCTTGTTATGTCGCAGACCCGGAGGGAAATTTGATAGAAATAGGCTCTTTCACGAAGGAGTAAAGGAAAGGGCGTAAAGCAGGGAACAGATGAAAGGAACATATAAAGACGAATCTACCATGATGATCAGAAAATACAACTCAAAAGACGTAGCGGCGCTTGCGGCGCTTTTTTATGACACCGTACACAGCGTCAACGTAAAAGATTACACCAAAGAACAGGTCGATGTGTGGGCGACCGGCCGCGTTGATTTGGAGGCTTGGGATCGTTCGTTTTTGAGCCGCTGCGCGTTGGTCGCGGAGATCGGTGGGACGATCGTCGGTTTTGCGGATATGGATGGGGACGGATATCTGGACAGGCTTTATGTCCATAAAGATTACCAGAGGCGCGGCGTCGCTTGCGCTCTTGCCGCGAAGCTTGAAAGCTATGCGGAAGAAAATAATATTGCGGCTGTTACGACATACGCCTCAATAACGGCGCTGCCGTTTTTTGAAAAACGAGGTTATGCGGTGGAACGCGAAAATATTGTAGACAGAGACGGCGTTCTGCTCAAAAATTATAAAATGACAAAAAGAACGGTAGAAATAACAATAATAGAGGAACGTTCAAAAGAGCTGATAGAGGAACTAGTGTCGTTATGGCAGGCTTCCGTGAGGCAAAGTCATCTTTTTCTGACGGACGGCGACATTGAAAAGCTGACGCCGTTGGTACAGGAGGCTCTATCTGCTGTTCCCGTGCTGGCAGTTGCGTTCAGTGGAGGCAGAGCCGCGGGCTTTATGGGTGCGGCGGAGGATAAAATCGAGATGCTGTTTCTCGCGCCCGCGTGGTTTGGAAAGGGTCTCGGCTCTCGATTTGTTAAAAAGGCAATCCATGAGTTTCACGTGAAATTTGTCGACTGCAACGAACAAAACCCAGCCGCTGTGAAGTTTTATGAAAAGATGGGGTTTAAAACATTTTGCCGTAGCGAAGTTGACGAGCAGGGAGCCGCGTTTCCCATCCTTAAAATGAAACTGAAAGGAAAATCACAAAAGCCTAGCAGCTGCTTAAGTTATTGACATCGTATGCGGAAAAGTTTATACTTTTCCAAACGATTTTAAGAGGAGGAAGAGCAATGTCAGCCTATTGTGTAAAGATGATGATGTGCCGTTTAATGTGCAGCTCTGCCTCTTTGGTCGATTCGGGAAGCATGCGCCCATAACGCGGCTTTTTGCAACACTTACGACGACAGAGGCAGTTTCCGGATTTTAGGAAGCTGCCTTTTTTATGTTTTCATTGTTTTATGGACTTTTGATATCTACTTTTGAGGAGGATTTTTCATGCAGAGAAAAAAGAGGGGCCTTGATACCATTTGCGTACAGGCGGGCTGGACGCCCGAGAACGGCGAGCCGAGAATATTGCCGATCTACCAAAGCACGACCTACAAGTTCACGTCGGCGGGCGAGCTTGGCGAGCTTTTTGATTTAAAGACGGAAGGGCACATGTATTCGCGGATATCCAATCCTACCGTAGCCGCCGTTGAGTCAAAGATAGCGGAGCTTGAAGGCGGGACCGGCGCGTTATGCACTTCGTCTGGACAGGCGGCGACGCTGCTTGCGGTGCTGAATATTACTGGCGCTGGACAGAATATCGTCTGTGCCTCCGCAGTTTATGGCGGGACGATAAATCTTTTTGCCGTTACTTTAAAAAAGCTTGGGATAGAGGTGCGTTTCATCGACCAGAGTATGAGCGATGATGAGATCGGGGCGCGTTTTGACGGAGATACACGGCTTCTTTTCGGCGAGACTATCGCAAACCCGGCGCTAGAGGTCTTTGATATAGAACGTTTCGCAAAGATTGCGCATTCTCACGGCGTGCCGCTCGTGGTGGATAATACTTTTGCCACGCCGATACTCTGCCGCCCGTTTGAATTTGGCGCCGACATCGTCACTCATTCCACCTCAAAGTACATGGACGGTCACGCAAGCGTTGTCGGCGGCGTCATTGTCGACGGAGGTTCGTTTGACTGGGAGGCCGCGGGGAAGTATCCAGAACTTTGCAGCCCCGACGATTCCTATCACGGCGTCGTCTACACGCAGAGTTTTGGCGGGGCGGCCTATATCACTAAGGCGCGCGTGCAGCTGATGCGCGATCTCGGCGTGACGCCGCAGCCTCTGGCTGCCTTTATTCTGAATCTAGGGCTTGAATCTCTGCCTCTTAGGATAGCAAAGCACAGCAGCAACGCGCGGTTTATCGCGGAACGTCTTCTTGAGGACTCTCATGTGGAGTGGGTGAAATATCCGGGGCTTGCCTCTTCCGATCAGTACGAGCGCGCGAAAAAGTATCTGCGGGACGGTCAGAGCGGCGTTATTTCCTTCGGAGTGAAGGGCGGACGCGAGGCGGCGATGAGGTTCCTGGACTCTCTTGAGCTTGCGTCGATAGTGGTACACGTAGCGGACGCGAGAACTTCCGCGCTCCATCCGGCCAGCACAACGCATCGTCAGCTTGACGACGAACAGCTGAAGGCCTGCGGGATCGGCCCGGAGCTTGTGAGGCTTTCGCTAGGCATCGAAGACCCCGGCGACATTTGGGACGATATAGCCAGCGCGCTTCTCAAAACGGAAGGAGTGTAAAGGAGTATGCCTATCAAGATTCCCGACGGGCTTCCGGCGGAGCAGACATTAAACAACGAAAATATTTTCGTCATGCACGAACTTAGGGCGGCGAAGCAGGATATTCGTCCGCTCCATGTGGCTTTGCTCAATCTTATGCCGAAGAAGGTAGAAACAGAGACGCAGTTTGCGCGGCTTCTTGGCAACAGCCCGCTGCAGGTCGAGCTTACGCTGCTCCAAACAGCCTCTTATGAGTCAAAAAACACGACGCGTGAGCATCTTTTGGCTTTTTACAAGACCTTCGAACAGGTCAAAGACTGTAAATTTGACGGGCTGGTCATCACGGGAGCGCCGGTGGAGCAGCTTGAGTTCAGCGAAGTAGAATATTGGGACGAGCTGTGCCGCATCATGGAATGGAGCAAAAGCCACGTCTACAGCACGATGCACATCTGTTGGGGCGCGCAGGCGGCGCTTTACTATCATTACGGGATAAAAAAATATCCGCTTGCCGAAAAACTCTTCGGAGTTTTTGAGCATACCGCAGATTATAAAAATTCCATGCTTTTCAGAGGCTTTGACGATGTCTTTATGGCGCCCCATTCGCGGCACACAACGGTAGAGCGCGGCGAAATAGAGGCGGCGCCCGAGCTGCAGATACTGGCCTCGTCAAAAGAAGCTGGAGTGTTCGCCGTAAAAGGGCTGCAGGAAAAACAGTTCTTCATAATGGGGCACTCCGAATACGACGATAGGACGCTTGAAATGGAATATCTGCGCGACAAACAGGCCGGTCTTCCCATCGCGCCCCCGAAAAATTATTACCCGAACGACGACGACTCGCTTCCTCCGCGAGTGAGCTGGCGAGGCAGCGCGAATCTTTTGTTTCTCAACTGGCTCAATTATTTCGTCTATCAAAATACACCGTTCGATATGGAGGCGATAGGAACCAGCAGGGAGGGCGAATGGCTCTTGGCTAAGGAAGACTGATCTGGCCGCTGCCTTTTTCGGCCAGTTTAAATCATACCTTCCCCTGCCCGAAGTTGCGTATTCTTGCTTTACTCGTAAAATTACATATAAATGGTATAATTTAATAGCTGGAATAATAATTCACCAGGCCCAAGAGATGCCCATAAGGAGTAGATAGCGCGTGGAAGAAGAAAACAAAGCGACTGAAACTACTGAGCTTAAACATGAAGATAAAAAGAGGTATCTGGCGTACCTTGTCATTGCGCTTGTCGTTATTGGAGCGGCGGGGTACATGTGGTATACGAAAGCAGAGGAAAAGAAAAAGGCGGCGGCGGCCGCTGCCGCGGTCTATCACCCGCCAGTGGTGACGGCTCTTACAATAAAGCGCGCTGATATGCCCATTGTCATGGAGTACACAGGACAGACCAACGGCATGAAAGAGGCGGAGCTGCGCGCACAGGTGAGCGGCATTATAAAGAAAAAGCTCTATAAAGAGGGTATGCCGGTAAGGGCTGGGCAGACTATGTTCGTCATCGACCCGTCGCCGTACCGCGCCACTGTGAACAGAAACGCCGCCTCGCTAAAACAGAGCGAGGTGCAGCGCGACCTGATGAAGGTAGATTATGACAGGGCGTCGGCTCTTTATGCGAAGAACGCCGTAAGCAAAGCCGAATATGACACAGCGCAGTCGAATTTCCACGCTTCGCAGTCCGCCGTCGACGCCTCGCGCGCCGCGCTGCGCCAGTCGCAGATAGACCTTGAATGGACCACCGTCCGCGCGCCCATCGCGGGCTACGCGAGTAAAGAGCAGTTCTCCGTCGGCAACCTTGTCGATGCGGGCGGCCTTCTCGCCACCATCGTCCAGTCGCACAACCTCTATGTAGATTTTGCCATTCCGGCGGACACCTACAGGAAAAACGTCGATTTCAAAAATAAAGGCTATCTGAAGACCGTCCCGGGCGGCCCTTATGTCGAGCTTGCTTTGGGCGACGGCGCCAAGATAAACAAAAAGGGAAAGCTTGATTTCCAGAATCAATTCGTAACCCCGCAGACGGCCTCAATAAACGCAAGGGCGGTCTTTGACAACGCAGACAACAGTCTTTACGCTGGGCAGTTTGTGCGCGTCTATGTAAAGGGCTATTACGTGCCGAATGTCATTACGGTCCCTTTGAAGGCGACGATACAGGCGAGCGAGAAGTCGTTTGTCTTTAAGCTGAATGAAAAAAATATTCCAGAGAAGATAGAGATCGCCGTTATAAAGACGGTCGGCAACGACTGCCTCGTCGGCTCCGGTCTTAACGTCGGCGACAGAATAGTTTCTGACGGCGTGGGGAAGGTGCAGCCCGGCAAAGAAGTAGCTGTCGAAGGGGCAAAATAGATGTTTTCTTTGATGTTCATCAAACGGCCCATCCTTGCGACCGTCTGCTCGATCGTCATCGTCATAGCGGGGCTGGTCTCCATCGTCACGCTGCCTGTGGCGCAGTTCCCGGAGCTTGTGCCGCCGCAGGTGACTGTCAGCGCGCAGTATCCCGGTGCAACGCCTGAGGTTATAGCGCAGGTCGTAGCCTCCCCGCTTGAGACGCAGATAAACGGCGTCGACAACATGATCTATATGAATTCGGTCAGCAACGGGCAGGGCAATATGACGCTCACCGTAACTTTTGATTTGGGCACCGACCCAGACCAGGCGACGATAAACGTCAACAACCGCGTACAGATGGCGACGCCGTCCATACCGGCGGAGGTGCGTCAGTACGGCATCGTCGTGCAGAAATCGTCGCCCAATATACTGCTCATCTTCGCGCTGTACTCCCCTAAGGGTATATACGACACCATCTATATGAGCAACTACGCGCTGCTGAACGTCGTCGACGACTTAAAGCGCATAGCAGGCGTAAGCGACGTCAACATTTTCACAGATCAGGATTACGCAATGCGCATCTGGCTCAAACCCGACAAAATGGCGCAGCTCGGCATCATGCCAACGGATGTGGCGGCCGCCGTCAAGGACCAGAACAGCCAGTACGCGCTTGGCCGTTTCGGAGACGCCCCTACGAAGACGGACCTGCAAAAGACCTATATCATGACCTCTACCGGACGCCTCACCACGGAAGAGGAATTTGAAAATATCATAATAAGAAGTGTACCGGGCGGAGAAACCGTCTACCTTAAAGATATAGCGCGAGTCCAGCTCGGCGCGAAGAGCTATAATTTCACAGGCACGCTGAACGGCACGCCCGCCGTGCCCGTCGGCATCACGCTTGCGCCTGGTGCGAACGCTATCAAGGTCTGCGACGAGGTGAAGGCGCAGCTTGCCCAAGCTCAGCAGAAATTTCCAAGCGGCATGGTCTACGATATTCCTTACGACACGACGACCTTTGTACGAGTCTCAATCGAAGAGGTCATAATAACGCTCTTTGAGGCTCTGCTTTTGGTATTCCTAGTCGTCTTCCTCTTCTTGCAAGACTTCCGCGCCACGATAATCCCGTGTCTTGCGGTGCCGGTCTCCATCATAGGCACCTTCGCCGGTATGAAGGCCTTCGGTTTTTCCATCAACACGCTGACGATGTTCGGCCTCGTCCTTGCTATAGGGCTGGTCGTTGACGACGCCATAGTCGTCATAGAAAATGTCGACAGGCACATGGAGGAGGGGCTTTCGCCGTATGACGCCACCTGCAAGGCTATGGAGGAGGTTACGGGACCTGTCATAGCCATCGTGCTTGTGCTTGTCTCAGTCTTCATCCCGATAGCATTCCTGGGAGGACTTACGGGAGAGCTTTACAGGCAGTTTGCAATCACACTTGCCACCTCCGTCGCAATCTCTGGCTTCGTCGCCCTTTCGCTTACGCCCGCGCTCTGCGCGAAGATCTTAAAACCGCAGGACCAGAGGCCGAAATTCGCATTTTTCAGGTGGTTTAACTCTTTCTTTGATAAACTTACCAGCTGCTTCTCCTCATCCGTCAAGGTGATGCTGAAGCACGGCGTCATCATGGCCTTAGTATTTCTGCTCTTCGTCGCGGCGACAACCGCTATGGCCCTCAAGATGCCGACCTCGCTTGTGCCGGACGAGGACCAGGGCGTTATCTTGGAATCGATGTCGCTGCCGGATGGAAGTGCGATGAACCAGACTGAGGAGCTTGCAGCTCAGGTCTCAAAGATCACCTCTTCGCTGCCGCAGGTCGAGACCTCGCTCGTATTCTCCGGATACAACATAATGAACTCTTCAAACCAGGCGAACTACGGCGCTGGCTTCATCAAGCTGAAAGACTGGAACCTGCGCAAAAAGCCGGGCGATGATTCCTTCTCCACCGCAGCGAAGATAATGGGAAAGGCGTGGAGCGTCCCCGAAGGGCAGATATACGCTTTCAACCCGCCCGCCATCATAGGAATGAGCACCACAGGCGGCGTTGAGGGATACCTGCAAAGCAGACAGAGCACGAACGTCGAAGAGATAGAAGCCACCGTAAAACAGTTCATAAACGAGGCTGAAAAACGTCCTGAGATATCCAGCGTGACGACCACCTTCTCGACGAAGGTGCCTCAGTACTACGTCTACATCGACCGTGTCAAGGCAAAGTCGCTAGGCGTCAGCCTCTCCGACGTCTTCGGCGCGATGGGCAGCATCTACAGCAACTATTATGTCAACGACTTTGACAAGCTGGGCCGCACCTTCCAGGTGCTCATCTCGTCAGAGGAGGAATACCGCGACAGGCCGGACGACCTGAAATATACCTACATCAGAGCGGAGAACGGCAACATGGTCCCGCTTGAATCGCTCGTTGAGCTGCGCCCCACAACGGGGCCGGACACGATGGAGCGCTTCAACGTCTTCCCGTCGGCTAAGATAACGGGACAGCCGGCTGCGGGCTACACCTCGGGTCAGGTCATAAAGGCGCTCGAAGAGGTTTCAGAGACGCTGCCGGAGGGCTTCACTCTCGCTTGGACGGGAACGGCCTATCAGGAACAAAAAACGGGATCGGCCACGATGATAGCCTTTGTGCTTGGCATAATAATGGTATTTCTCATTCTGGCCGCCCAGTACGAACGCTGGAGCCTTCCCTTCGCAGTGGTGCTCTCCGTGCCAATCGCGCTCTTTGGCGCGTTTATTGCCACGATAACGCGCGGCCTCTCCAACGATCTTTATTTCCAGGTGGCGCTTGTGACGCTGATAGGGCTTTCAGCTAAGAACGCTATCCTAATTGTAGAATTCGCGCTTGAAGAGCATCAGAAGGGCGTTCCCCTTATGAAGGCCGCCGTAGACGCCTCCCATCTGCGTTTTCGACCCATCATGATGACCTCCATAGCGTTCATCTTGGGCGTGCTTCCGCTCGCCGTAAGCACAGGCGCGGGAGCCGCAAGCCGCCATTCCATTGGCACGGGTATCATTGGAGGCATGACGGCCTCCACGGTAATTGGAATATTCTTCGTGCCCTGTTTCTTTGTCATGGTCATGAAGCTCTCTTCAAAAAAGAAGAGCCAAGAGGAGGCGAAATAGATGACTACGAGCGCGCTTCTTGCCGCACTTTTTATCGGCTCGTTTTTTCATATAGACCTTGGTCCCGGCGTCAAATCGCCGCTTGCCTATGAGATGCCGCCGGCCTATGTGCTGACCGTATCGCAGGACGCCTATATAGATAAAAACGCGCCGCTGCCAAAAATAACGCCAGAGACCGCGTGGTGGAAGCTTTTTGACGAACCCGTCCTTGACAGGTGCGTTGACGAAGCTCTGAGCCGCAACCGCGACCTTGAGGCTGCGATGGCCGCTGTCATGCAGTCGCGCGCCGCGTTTAAAGTAGCGCGCGGAAGCCAAAGGCCCTCCATAAACGCGCAAATTGACGTCTCTCGCTCATACGAGCTAGGCGCGTCAAACGGCGTGCAAAACGAAACTAACTACCTGACGCCGGCCGGCGCCGCTAACTACGAGATGGACCTTTGGGGAAAGCTGCAGAAGGCGACGCGCGCCGCGCGGGAAAACATTCTCGCGACAGAGGCCGCGAAAAACACAGTGCGCCTTGCGCTCGCCTCCGAGGTAGCAGCCAACTATTTCTCCCTGCGCGCCACGGACAGGCAGATAGTAGTAGCCGAGGAAAACCTGATGTCGCAGCAAAAAACTCTCGAACTCAGCAAGTTCCAATATTCGCACGGACAAGTGAGCCAGCTCGAAGTCCAGCGCAACGAGGCGCTTGTAGCTTCCACCGGCGTTCAGGTGCAGCAGCTCCAGCTTGCCATGCGCGGGTATGAAACGTCGCTGCTGTTGCTCATGGGCCGCGATCCAAAAGAATTCGCGGATCTAGATGTGCCGCGCGGAGCCTATATAGCCGACCTTCCGACATGCCCCGTCATACCTGAGGGCATCCCCGCCGACCTTCTCATACAGCGCCCAGACATCATCCAGGCGGTCTTCAGCTACCGCACGGCGCTTGCGAACATCGGTTCGGCGCGCGCCGCGCAGTATCCTTCAATCTCGCTCACAGGACTCATAGGCAACATCAACAACACGCCGCAGACTCTCTTCAACGGCCCCACGGGCTGGTCCACCGCGGCGGGGCTTGTCGCGCCCATTTACAACGGAGGAAAGCTTTCTGCGAACGTCCGCAAAAACGAGGCCATTGCGCAGCAGGCGCTCGCTCAGTATTACAAGGCCGTGCAGAGCGCGATGAAAGAGGTCATAGACGCGATTGAAGCCAACGTCAAGAGCGAAAGGATAGTAAAACTTGAAGAACAGCAGGCCGAGGCGCAGAAAAAGGCCTATGAGCTTGCGAAGACGCAGTTCATGGACGGAAAGACAAGCCAGCTTGACCTGCTTGACGCCGAGCGCCAGCTGCTTTCCGCACAGCTTCAGCTTGAAGGAGGGCGCGCCGAAAGGTTCAACGCCGCCGTGAGCCTCTGCCGCGCTTTGGGCGGCGGCTGGCAATACACAGCGCCTGACGACCTGCAAAATAAAACGCTGCCGAAACCGTGGGAAAAAAAGAAGGATAATAAAAAATAACTGTCGATTGCAAAAGGAATCGCGAGTTTGCAGAGCGTCAAAAAACCTGGGAAGCAAACTCTATAAAAAGCACCCTCTGCGAAAAATCTGAGATAATCTGGGCTAAAGTTAGTCCTCAATCTCAAGAGAATTATTAACCAATGCAGCGTCCAGTGTCAGTAAATACACTGGACGCTTTTTGCGTCATGAGAGCCATTCTGGCATCTTGGGGTCGCGGGGCCGAATCCCGTTTTCCGCTCCATTTTTTTATTTTAACGCAAGCCTCCCCAAAAACGTTACACATTACGGCCACACTTTCTTTAGTAGAAACCACATCTGTTGTACCACTGAAATCACCGTGTCCCGTCGCCTTTTTCGCCTCTATTATGATAAAAAAGCGGAGGCGATGTAAAATGTTTGATTTCAATGATTACAGAAGATTATCCACGATGCTCCACCCACTGCCGGAGGGAGTGTCCGCCGTATGCGTTTTGGGCGCGCCCACGCGGCCTGAGAACGAGCCGAGCGAGGACGGCCTTCACGACGCCTTTCTGTGGCGTCCGTACCTTGAGCAGCAGTGGGGAGGGCCGGACTCCGAACTACTGATGTTCGTGCTGATGAACCCCAGCTCCGCCGACGCAGAATATAACGACAACACGACTCGAAAATGTATGGAGATAGCGCGCGAACACGGTTTTGGCGGAATGATAGTGACGGAGGTGTGGGCGCTTCGCAGCACCGGCAATGAATGGCTCCTCGCGGAGCCGGGCGCGGCGGGCTCGGATATGGAATATCTTCAGATGTTCACAAGCGGAGATATCGACGTAGGCACGGAATATTATCAAAGCCTGATGCACCTTCACGGCGACATTGACTTTATAGCGGCGGCGCTGCAAAATCCGCGGGTGGAGACCGTCTACTGCGGCTGGGGCTCGCACCCGGAGGCCTCCGCGCAGGTTCGTATACAGAAGATTTCTTCCGTTTTGCAGGCTTCGGGAAAAAATATCGTCTGCGGAGGCCAGAACGAAGACGGTTCGCCAAGATACGCGCTGTACACGCCGGCCGGTTCCCCGTTCGTACCATTTAACCTTTAAACAGACAGATACATAAAGCAAGAGGCCCCAGCCGCCGGATGTCCGGAAGAAGCAGGGGCCTCTTTTGTTTTATATGCGCGGCGGCAAAGATCGCGTCACTCGGAGATCTTTAGTTTTATAAAGTCTCCGTTCAGGTTCCAGCTTTTTTCTATGACGTTGTCCGTAAAGCCGCCCTGCATCCACGGAAGCATATTCGCCATGCCGTAGGCGTCCACCGCCGCTATGAAGCGCGCGCCGCTCTCGTCTATATACAGGTATACGCCCTCAGGCTGTTGTTTTGCCATTTTGATATGCCTCCGGTTTCGTTCTCTTAATATTTTTATTATACTACATAGGAGGCGCGGCGCAGCAGAAGTCAAAATTTTATAATTTGTCGGGCCTTATGCGCAGGGCGTACCGGCGCGTCGCCGCCTGTTCTGTATCGGCGCTCTTTGGGCTATAATCATCCTGTGTGGATATTAAAACATTCGGTCGGTTTGGGAGTTGACGGTTTGAATCTTACGGCTTTTATATGGGTTGTTTTTATTATGCTTATCCTAATGCCCGGGATATTCGTATATTTTATCCGCCGCGCCGGGAGGAGATAGCTTGTCGCCGCTCATCTATTATCTCGTAGCCTTCGGCGCCTATACCATTTCGATAATCCTTCTGACGGGGCAGTCCTTCGCCCTCAAGGAGACGATGCGCTCTTTTTATCTCGGCAGTTCGAGGTTTTCCGCGTTTCCCACGATGGCCACCTTCTGCGCGACATGGATGAGTCCGCTTTCTCTCGTCGGTTTCAGCATGTGGTTTTACAACGACGGCTATATCGCCTTCTGGGCCTCCGTCAACGGATGGATGCTCGGGCTGCTCTTCTTCCCGTTCATCGTGAGGCGTCTGCGCGCCGTGAAGGCGGCCTCTCTTCCGGAATGGATGGAGATGAATTACGGAGACTGGCGCGTCAGAAAACTTGTCGCGCTTACGATGGTCTTTCTGTACGTCATCTATCTTGTCATCCAGTTCAGAGCTTTTGGGATAATCGTCTCGTATATGCTTGAGATACCGCAGGGGTTTGCCGCAACTTCGCTCATCTATCTGTTTGTGCTCTACACTACCTTCGGCGGCTATATCTCCGTTGTGCGCAGCGACGTGCTCAATCTTTTTCTTATTATACTCGGAGTGACGGCGGCGGCCTATTACGCGATTCCGGGAGGGTTCTCCGCGGCGGAGGCGCAAAAGGTCTTTCTTGCGGAGCGCGACCTCGCCTCTTTAAAGGATATTTCCGCAGCTCAAGTCTATTCCGCCTTTGCCATCATGCTTGCCTGGGGTCTCGGCGTCGCGGGCAATCCGCAGTACACCATCCGCATCATCGCCTGCCGCAGCAGCCGCGACGCCTATAAGATGCTCTCCTGGTCTCCCTATATAATCGGCTGGATATATCTCTGCCTCACATTTTTCGTCATGGTCTGCCGTTCCAAGTATCCGGAGGTCGGCAATTTTGAAGAGACGCTTGCCTTCGCAAAGCTGGGGCAGTTTATCCCGCCCTTTGCCGGCATGCTGCTGCTCGTCTGCGTCATAGCCTCCGCCGTCAGCACAGCAAATTCTCAACTGCTGCTTGCGGCCTGTTCCCTCTGCTACGACCTTCTGCCGCTTAAGCGTGTGGCGGGCGAGGCCGGGCCTTTTCAGGAGGAAAGCTTTTTGCTGGCAAACAGGATAGCGATAACGGTCATCGCCTCTGTGGCGCTTTTGCTTGGGCACGCAGGACTGCCAGGATATATAAGGCTGGGCACTATAAGCTGGACGCTTGTGGCCATCGCCTATTTCTTCCCGCTTTTTACTCCGCGCCTCATTGTGCGCGAGATATTGTTTTTCGTGCTGCTAGCCGCTATCATCGCGCAGCTCGTCGTAGTCTTTATATTTGGGATAGAGCCTGAGTACGCCATGCTCTATGTTCTGGCCGGAGAGGGCGCTGTCTTTTATATCTACAGAAAGTACGGAGAATTTTACCATGCTGCGTAAGGTGAGCCTCGAGACTGTGATGAAATGGATATTTTTGTTTCTCGCGCTCTCAATGGTGCTGCTGACGCTTGGCACGAGGCTACATCAAAATTATCAGTATAAGCTGAAGACGGCGCATGACGCGGCGGAACGGCTTTCCAGGCTGCTTACGCATTATGACCTGAATTATTCAAAAGAAGTTATCCAAAACGAGCTTGGGAATTACTGGCGGCTCGCAGGCGCGAAAGAAAAACCGCTGCTGCGGCTTCGGAGCGCTGAGGGAGAGCTTGGTTTTTCGCCAAACCCTGAAGCCATCTATATCGACATGGTGGAGGAGGAGCGTTATTTAATACTTGTTGGGATGCTTGGGCTTATCATCGCCGTCGAGCTTGCGGTATTTATTTCGTACATCCTGACGCGCCCCCTTCGCAGGCTGACCTGGATGTGCAAGGAGGTTGCCTCGGGGCGCTCCGTGCATCTTCCGCAGACGCACTTTTCCCCGTATGAGTTCAGCGAGCTTGTTGACCGCTTCAATCTTATGTCGTCGCAGCTTGATCGATGGCGCGAGGTGCAGCGGCAGCTTAGCCGCATGGACAGGCTCGCCGCGCTTGGAGAGATGATCTCTGGGCTGTCGCACGAGATACGCAACCCGCTCGCCAGCATGAGGATACAGACGGACCTGCTGCAGGACGAGGTGGAGCGGCTGAGCGTCGGCGACGGTGGCGCGCAGGAGATCGACGACGCAAAGGAACAGATAGCGGTGCTTGGCAGCGAGATAGACCGCCTCAACACCATAGTTATGCAGCTTCTTTCTTTTGTGCGGACTCAGCCCGCCGTGACGAGCCCTACGAAGCTTGACGACCTGCTGCCGTGGGCTTGGGCGATGCTCGGGGCGCAGGCGCAGAAAAACGGCGTCAGGCTGCTGCTCAAAAGCAACGCCTGCGACGCGCCGATAACGGTAATAGCGGACAGGGACGCGCTGCGGCAGGTGGTGATGAACCTCGCGCTCAACTCCGTTCAGGCTATGGACGGGCTTGCCGGAGACAGAAAGAGGGAGCTTGCTATCACTATAGGCTATAATCGAGCTATGGCCGGAGAAGAACGCCGCGGCCTCATAACGGTCGAGGATACCGGGTGCGGCATCCCAAGCGGTATAGAGCACAGGATATTCGACCCGTTCTTTACGACAAAAAAGGACGGCACAGGGCTTGGGCTCTCCATCGTGCAGAGGATAGTCGAAAGCATCGGCGGCACTCTTTCCGTGGACAGCGGGCCGGAGGGCACGGCCTTCAAAATTTATTTAAAACTTTACGACGGGGGCGCACTGGATGAGCATTTGGATAGTTGACGACGAGATCAATCTGGCAAACGGCCTGAAGCGGGCCTTTGAAAAAAACGGACACAGCGCGCAGTGTTTCTACACGCTGCATGAGCTGCAGGAGGCGCTTGCGGTGGGAATACCGTCGCTTTTGTTTTTTGTACATTGTTTGCCGGACGGCAACGGCCTTGACATGCTTCCGATAATAGAAAAGCTGGCGCCGCGCTGCCGCGTCATTATGATGACGGCCTTCGGCGATTCCAGCCTTGTGGTGAAGGCGATACGCCAAGGCGCCTATAATTATCTGGACAAGCCCTTTCCGCTTGACGCCGCGATGAATATGATAAAACGCGCCTTTGAATCCATACAGCTGCAAAATCAGGCGGAGATGATCTCCGCCGACGAAACGAGCCTGCTGCTCGGTTCGTCGGAAATAATGAAGAAGGTGAGCGAGTCTCTTTTGAAGCTGGCGCCCTATCGCGACGCCTCCGTGCTGCTCACGGGCGAAAGCGGCACGGGCAAGGAGGTAGCGGCGCGTATGATACACCGTGCCTCGCAGTGCAAAGGAGAGTTTATCGCGGTCAACTGCTCCGCCATACCGGAGGCGCTGCTTGAAGAGGAACTTTTCGGTTATGTGAAGGGAGCGTACACAGGGGCCGACTCAAACAAGCCCGGTCTTGTCGAGGCGGCGGACAACGGAACGCTCTTTCTTGACGAGATCGGCGACCTTCCGCTCACGCTCCAGACGAAGCTTTTTCGCTTCATCGACCAGCGCACCATCCGCCCGCTCGGCGGCACAAAGGAAAAGAAGGTGAGCGTGAAGCTCATCTGCGCCACCTGCCTCAACCTTGAACAGAAGGTAAAAAACGAGACCTTCCGCAAAGACCTGCTCTTTCGCATCTCCGTCATTCCCATCAGACTGCCTGCGCTACGCGAGCGCGGCAAGGATGTGCTTGAACTGGCCGCCTATTTCCTCGCGGATTTTTCCAAAAGGATGAACAAAGCGACGCCCGTGCTGACAGAAGAGGTGCAGGAGGCCTTCATGGCCTACCCGTGGCCTGGGAACGTCAGAGAGCTGCGCAACATGATAGAGCGCATCCTCATCCTGCGCAGCCAGAACGACGCCTTTGTGCGGCTTGCCGACCTGCCTATGGAGATGCTGGAGGTAAATTCCGGCGGTGCCGCGGGCGGGCTCATCCCCGAAGAGGGCGAGGCGCTTGGAGATACTCTCGACAGGGTGGAGAAGAACCTCATAACGGCTACGCTTGCCAAATGTTCCGGCAACCGCACGCAGGCGGCGAACATGCTCGGCATTTCGCGTTTTTCACTGCTTCGCAGGATGCAGCGTCATGGGCTCGAATGAGCTTCGGCTCGTCCTTACGGCAAAACCGGCGCAAAGACTGACGCCGAAAAATTTCATAGGCGCAAACCTGCTGCTGGCTCCCGCGCACGAACTTACGGCGATGTGCCGCGAGCTTATCGGCGACAACGCCTTCATCAGCTTTTCGCCGCCGCGCTCCCGCGTTACCAACATGAGCGACGACGATGTTTTCGCGGGCATTCCCGACAGACCCTCTATAGACGCGGCGCTGTTTTCGCAGATATGCGCCTGCCCCGGCTTTTCCGCGATGACGGGTGTTGCCGCCGGCGCCTCCTTTTGGAGTTCGCTGCTTGATACGAGGGGATTTCTCAACAGCTCGGCGGCCGAAATAGCGGAAATGACCTCAATAGATATGGCCTGCGTGACTCGGTTTTTGGAAAACCTTCAAAATTTTGTGGAGCCGGCGGGGCTTTTTGCCGCAAACATGGAGGCGTCGCTGCTTTTACAGCTCAAAAGGCGCGGCTTTGAGGGTTCTTGCGCGTGGCGTCTGCTGACAGAGGCCAAAGAGGAGCTTACGGCGGGCCGGTACGGAGAATGCGCGAAACTGCTAAACATCAGCGACGCTGAATTTAAGGCGGCCTTTTCTCTGCTACGCTCGCTCGACCCAGCTCCCGGCGCAAATTTTTCATACGCGGCGGCGGTCGTGCCAGAGATAGAATTTATAGTGGAGGAGGGCGCGGTGCGCCCGAGGCTGGTTTTAGAGAATATGCCTGCTGTCGAAAATTATTTTGCCGACTTCGAGGCCTCGCCGCGCGACCTGATACGGGCCGGATGGGCGCACGGGGAATGGAGCGCGGCGCGAGGCGCTCTAAAAAAACTGGGCCTTCGCTACCGCACGCTGCTTCGCGCAGCACTTCTTATAGCCGACGTCCAAAAAGAAAAGATAAGAGCGCCTGAAGCGCCGCCCGCTACACTCTCCTACGAAAACGCCGCCTCATTGCTTGCGCTGCACACCTCCACCGTCTACCGCGCAATGCAGAACACATGGTGCTCCATAGGCGGCAGGTCATACCCGATGAACATTTTCTTCTGCCGCGCCTCCGCCGGCAAAAAATCCAGCGTAGCGCAGATGAGGCAAAAAATTTTCGCGCTGCGCGCAGAGGGGCTTTCAAACAGAAAAATCGGCGAGCTGCTCGATATGCCGGAGCGGACGGTAGCCTATCACAGCGCAAAAAACGCAAAAAAAATGCGCGGCTGACCGTGCCCGCATTGCCGCTTACGCAAAAACGCGCCTCTTCTGCCCGTGTGTGCGGATACCGACTGTGCGGATACCGCACGCCTTCTCATATTGCCATTTCGCGCCGTCTGTAATCCCGCTTACAGGCCGCGTTTCGTATATTTACCTTCGCCCTAAATTTCGGCAACTTTTTTGCATATATAATAGTAAGCACCAAATTTTAGTGGGAGGTTACAAAAATGGCGGACAAGAAAGATAATGCTTCTGTAGCAAGCGTACTCATCGGAGCGGCGTTCCTAATGGCGACTTCAGCGATAGGACCCGGATTTTTGACTCAGACGGCCGTATTCACGGACAAACTCAAAGCGGCCTTCGCGTTCGCGATCGTAGTCTCGATTATCATCGACATCATAGTCCAGATGAACATCTGGAGGATACTGGGCGTATCTGGCAAACGCGCGCAGGACGTGGCAAACGAAGTCTTCCCCGGCCTTGGCTATTTCCTCGCCATCCTGGTAGCCATCGGCGGACTTGTCTTTAACATCGGCAACGTAGGCGGCGCGGCTATGGGCCTCAACGTAATGTGCGGCGTGCCTCTCGTGCCCGGCGCCATACTTAGCGCCGTCATCGCCATCGCCCTCTTCCTCAACAAAGAGGCTGGCAAGGCGATGGATATGTTCACGAAGGTGCTTGGCGTCATCATGCTCGCCATGGTCGCCTTTATGGTCATCAAAACACAGCCGCCTGTGGCGCTTGCGCTTAAAGAGACGGTGCTTCCCTCTACGGTGGACTGGCTCACGATACTGACGCTGGTCGGCGGCACGGTCGGCGGCTACATCACATTCGCGGGCGCGCACCGCATCATCGACGCTGAGATCACCGGCGTCGGCAACCTCGAAAAAATCTCACGCGGCTCTGTGACCGCGGTCTGCATCACGGGCGTAATGCGCTACATGCTTTTCCTCGCCATACTTGGCGTCGTAGTGACGGGCGTAGCTCTTGACCCGAAGAACCCCCCGGCGTCGGCCTTCCTGCTCGGAGCTGGCGAAATAGGTTACAGGATATTCGGCGTCATCCTCTGGTGCGCCGCCGTCACCTCGGTAGTTGGCGCCTCCTACACCTCCATCTCCTTCCTGCGCACTCTCTTTAAGCAGGTAGACATGAACCATCGCTACTGGATAATGGGTTTCATCTGCATCTCCACGGCAATATTCTCAACTATGGGCAACCCTGTTACGCTGCTTATCTTCGCGGGCTCTCTGAACGGCCTCATCCTGCCGGTCTCGCTCGGCGTGGTGCTGCTTGCGGCCAACAACAAAAAGATAATCGGCGAAGGCTACAAACACCCGATGGTGCTGACGGTTCTTGGCTGGATCATGGTACTATTTACGGCATGGATGGGCGTCAAGTCGCTTGCCGGAATAATGAAGCTTTTCGGTTAAATTGGTCTCTAAAAAGATACGTTCATCTTTTATGACAAGGGGTGGTGTCTGTGGCAGTATATATTGACGAACCAAAATTTCTGAAAGCGGGCGAATCATGCGTCGTCGTAGAGTTCGCGGATGAGATAGACCGCGGCGCAAACGACGCAGTAACTGCCCTAAAAAAATATCTTACGACGCAGACGAGGACTCCCGTTGTGGAATGTCTGCCGACGTACAGGTCGCTTGCAGTCTATTTCGACCCTACCGTCGTAAGCGCGGAGGCGGTAATAAAAGAGGCGCGCGCGGCGGGCGCGGCAGAGAGCGCAGAGTCGGGCGCAGCGCATACGGAGATATCTATCCCAGTATGCTACGGCGGCGAGTACGGCCCTGATATTGCAAACGTAGCGGAGCACGCTGGCATCACGGAAGAAGAGGTTGTAGCGCGCCACACCGCCCGCCCGTGCCATTGTTACATGATCGGGTTTCTTCCCGGCTTCGCCTACCTCGGCGGCATGGACGAAAGCATCGCCACGCCGCGCCTCGCAAACCCGCGCACCGTGATAAACGGCGGCAGCGTGGGCATAGCCGGCAAGCAGACGGGCATCTATCCGATAGACAGCCCCGGCGGCTGGCAGCTTATAGGGCGCACGCCGCTTCGGCTGTTCACGCCGGAGGCGGCGCGTCCGACGCTCATCGAGGCGGGGTACGAGGTGCGTTTTGTGCCGGTCTCCGAGGACGAGTACAAAAAAATTGAGGCCGAAGTTGCCGCGGGCGTCTATAAGCCCGTCATCACGGAGGCGATGTGATATGGAACTTACTGTAAAAAAGCCGGGAATGCTGACGACGGTGCAGGACCTAGGGCGCTGGGGATTTCAGTCAAGCGGAGTCCCCGTGGCGGGCGCGATGGACCTTCCCGCGCTCAAAATTGGAAACGCAATGCTTGGCAACGACGAGAACGCGGCCGCTCTTGAAGTGACGCTCGTAGGGCCGGAGCTTGCCGTGTGCGGCTGCGGCGCCGCGGTCTTTGCGGGCGCGGAGCTTGGCTTTTCCGTAAACGGCAAAAAAATAGGCTCGTGGCGCGCCGCAGTCCTTCAAGACGGCGACGTCATATCCTTTGCCGGGCCGTGCGGCGCTGGCTGCCGCGGGATGCTCTGCTTTGCGGGCGGCGTGGACGTGCCGCCAGTGATGGGCAGCCGTTCCACCTTTACGCGTGCAAAAATCGGCGGCGTTGAGGGGCGCGCGCTCAAAGCGGGCGATGTCATAAAAACGCAGGAACCCGCGGCGCTCTGGAAACGGCTCGACGGCTTTGCCGTGGACGCGGCATCGCTTCCGGTCAATCCAAAAGAAGAGCCTCTTTTGATAATAAAGGGACTCCAGCAGGATGCCTTTACCGAAGAGGGAGAAAAAACGCTCTTTGACTCCGAATACCTTATCTCAGCGCAGTCAGACAGAATGGGCTGCCGCATGGAAGGGCCTGAGGTAAAGCACACGGAAAGCGGCGCCGACATAGTCTCCGACGCCATTCCCCTTGGCGCGGTGCAGATACCGGCTCACGGGATGCCTATAATAATGATGGCCGACCGCCAGACGACGGGCGGCTATACGAAAATAGGCGTGCTTGCGCCGCTTTCCATCGCGGCGCTTGCGCAAAAAATGCCGGGAGAGACTGTGCGCTTCCGCCGCGCAGAGATAGCGGATGGCGAAGCGGAGCAGCGCCGCATAAAAGATGCGGTCGAACGAGTCAGGCAGATGCGTTTTTCCTATGTCTCGCGCGCAAAAGAGAGTCCTGCCGCAGCACCGGCCGCCGTATCGGGACATTTCATCCTCACCGTTGATGGGAAAAGCTATGATATAACATGTCAGGAAATAAAGGAGTGATTCGACCATGTATAAGGTTGACTTAAACAGCGATATCGGAGAAAGCTTCGGAGCCTACACAATGGGACGCGACGCGGCGGTGATGGACGCGGTGACCTCCGCGAACGTAGCCTGCGGATTCCACGCGGGAGACCCGCTCGTTATGAAAAAGACGCTTTCCGCCTGCGCCGAAAAGGGCGTAGCGGCGGGCGCGCACCCGGGATATCCAGACCTTGTGGGCTTCGGCCGCAGAAACATGAAATGCACGCCGGACGAAGAATATTCCGACTGCCTCTATCAGATAGGCGCGCTTGCCGCCTTCTGCCGCGCAAACGGCATGACGCTCCAGCACGTCAAACCGCACGGCGCCATGTACAACCAGGCGGCGAAAGACCCTGCGCTTGCAAAAGCTATAGCCCGCGCCGTAAAGGACGCGGGAGAAGATATAATCCTCATGGGCCTTGCAAATTCGGAGTTTGAACAGGCGGCGAAAGAGGCGGGCATCCCGTTCGCGGCTGAGGCCTTCGCGGACCGCGGATACATGCCCGACGGCTCGCTCGTGCCGCGCTCCCAGCCCGGCGCCGTCATCCACGACGCTTGCGCCGCTGCAAAGCGCGTCGTCCGAATGGTGACGGAGGGCACCGTAGAGGCTGTCGACGGAACTATCATCAATTTCAGGCCGCAGTCCATCTGTATGCACGGCGACACGCCCGAAGCAGTTGAAATGGCAAAGGCCGTGCGCGCCGCACTTGAAGCAGCCGGCGTAAAGGTAACTAATCTAAAGGAGGTAGTTCTGGGATGACGCTTCCATTTGACGTAGCTCCTTTTTATTCAACATCGGCAAAAGAGATGCGCGAGCTTATCCGCGCCGGAGAGTGGAACTATCCCACATCGGGCCTCTGCCACTGCAACGTGCAGGCCAACATGATAGTGCTGCCCAAAGAATGGGCCTATGACTTCCTCGTCTTTGCCCAGCGCAACCCGAAGCCGTGCCCGATACTCGACATCACAGAACCAGGCGAATTTGAGGCCAAACTCATAGCGCCAGGCTCCGACGTCCGCACAGACATCCCGAAGTACCGCGTCTGGAAAGACGGAGTGCTCGCGGACGAACCGTCAGACGTAATAAAATACTGGCGCGACGACCTGGTAGCCTTTCTGCTCGGCTGCTCCTTCAGCTTTGAGGGCGCGCTGCTTGAGGCCGGCATCCCCATCCGCCACATAGACATGAACTGCAACGTCCCCATGTACATCACAAACATACAGAACAAGCCGGCTGGGCGTCTTTCAGGCCCAATGGTGGTCAGTATGCGTCCCGTGAAATTTGAACAGGTGCCAAAGGCCGTCCTCTCAACGGGAAGATTCCCCGCAGTCCACGGTGCGCCCATCCATGTCGGAGATCCGTCGGCCATCGGCATAAAAGATGTAAACAAACCGGATTTCGGCGACGCGGTAGAGATTCGCGAAGGCGAGACGCCTGTGTTCTGGGCCTGCGGAGTGACGCCTCAAGCGGTGCTGATGAACAGCAAACCGCCCTTTGCCATAACGCACGCGCCGGGATATATGTTTATAGGCGATCCCAAGGATGTAGACTACGCCGTATTTTAAACTGCGGCGTAGATAACGCGGATTAGATGCGCGAAGAGGCTGCCGCACGCGCGGCCTCTTCGCGCAATTTTATTAAAGACCGCCGCAGAAAAGGCTCACAAAAGGTTCAAAATTTAGTGTATAGTATTGCCATGATGATGCAGGGAGATAAACTCAACGTAACAATAGCGGATATAAACAACGAGGGTGAAGGCGTGGTGCGCGCCGGCAGCGAGCGCTTTGTGCTCTTCGTGCCGGACGCGCTGCCCGGCGAGGAGGCCGAGGTGCGCGTCGTCTCAAAAAAGAAAAATTACGGCACGGCAAAGCTGCTGGAAAGGCGCAGTACGTCGCCGGACAGAACAGCCCCGGTATGCCCCTCGTTTGGAAGGTGCGGCGGCTGTCAGCTTCAGCATATAGCATACAACGCACAGCTTAAAATGAAAGAAAAGACGGTGCGCGACGCACTTGAACGCATCGGCGGCTTTCACGCGCCAAAGGTCGCGCCATGCGAGCCGTCACCGAGCCAGTGGGGATACCGAAACAAAGCCTCTCTGCCCGTTCAGTCCTTTTGCGGCGAACGCGTCCACGCCGGTTTTTATAAAAAGCGCAGCCACGAAATAATTCCTTACACACAATGCGCCGTGCTAGACCCTAAAATCAACGAGATAGCGCGCGCTCTGCTTGCAGCGCTGAAAGAGGCCGGCTTTTGCGGCGTTCGCGAAGGCGGCGGCCCTCAGTCCGGGCTGCTTCGCCACGTCGTAATAAGACAGGCGCGCTTCACAGAAGATTCACTCGTTGCCGTCATCGGAAGCCGTGCGCTCTCTGACGCTGAAACGCGCCGCCTCAACACCGTCGCGAAAAAAATCAAAGGACTCGGCGGCCTCGTTTACAACATAAACGCGGAACCGGGCAATTTTATATGGGGAAGCAGAACTATCCCTATCTTCGGCGCGTCCGTAATGACGGAACGCCTCGGCCCCTACAAATTCACCTTTGAAGCCTCGTCGTTCTTTCAGGTAAACTCCGAACAGGCGGCGGCGCTCTACGAATGCGCCGCGAAACTGGCGCTCGCAGACTCTCCAAAAAACATACTAGAACTATATTCCGGTACCGGAAGCCTCACAGTATTTCTGGCCGCAAACGGCGCCGCCGTCACCGCCGTAGAAAGCTGGCTTCCCGCCGCAAAATACATAAAAACAAACGCCGAACAGAACGGCATAACTACAATAACACATAAAGCGGCGCAGGCCGAAGATATAGCGGAAGAGCTGAGCCGAGGCAGCTACGACACTGTAGTAGTAGACCCGCCGCGCACCGGCTGCGACGAAAAAGTAATAGCCGCCATAATAAAAATATCCCCCAAACGTGTCGTCTACGTCTCCTGCAACCCCGCCACCCTGGCCCGAGACGCCGCAAAACTA
>JAVVPF010000035.1 GCA_036655895.1 Cloacibacillus sp.
TTGACCGCCATGACGTCCCCCGCCTTCTATTTGATGCCGTAGAGCAGAGCGTTTACGATGGTCGAGGCGACTGGCGAGCCGCCCTTGCGTCCCATCGCCGCTATGTATGGAACGTTTGTTTTGATGAGGCGTTCCTTTGATTCGACGACGTTGACGAAGCCTACCGGCACGCCGATGACGAGCGCCGGCGCGCATTCTCCGCTGTCGATCAGTTCGCAGAGGCGTATGAGCGCGGTGGGCGCGTTGCCTATTGCAAATATTGCGCCCGGCGTGGCGCGCGCCGCCTTTTCCATGCTGACGACGGCGCGCGTGACGCCGCGGCGCTCCGCCTCTTCGCGAACGTCGTCCTCCGCCATGCGGCAGACGACGCTTACGCCAAAGCGCGCGCAGGCCGCCTTGTTTATGCCGGCCGCCGCCATGTTCGTGTCCGTCACGATCGCGGCCCCGGCCGCAAGCGCCTCGCGCGCCAGATTCACCGCCTCTTTTGAAAAACGCATAGCCTCTTCAAACTCAAAGTCCGCCGTCGTGTGGATGACTCGCTTTACGACGGGCAGCTCCTCCGGCGCGCCGCACCACGGGCGCATCTCGGAGCCGATTATTTCCATGCTTTTTGCCTCTATCTCGTTTGGCTTCATTTAGAAAGACCTCTTTTTTAGCGAATTTTGTAATACATCTTCTATATAAATAACGGAAGCGCGGCTATGACAAGCGAAAAAAGCGCAAAACCAGCGGTCGTTATAAAATTCCAAAAGAGCAGATCCCTTGCCATCGCCTTGCTGAAAAGGCCGAAATAGTAACCAGCGTTTGAGCGAAAGAGCCTCGTCACTATGCCGAAGCTGTTTCCCAGAAGCAGCGCGAAGACCGCCTGCGCCACGTTCAGGTCGCCCGCCGCGAGGCTGCCGCCGGCAAGCGCAAGCGCCGCTGAGACGTGGGCGATGGAGGCTGCGGCAACTGTGAGCGCGGCAAGGGGCAGGATCGTCCCGGCAAGCAGCCATCCTTTGATGACGCCCTCAGCCCACGGCACGAGCGCGTAGGCTACGCCGAAAAAGAACCATGCGATAGGCAGAGTTTTCAGAAGCTTTAAGTTAAAGCGCACGTTCTTTACTTCGCCCTCAGTCTGCGCCGCGGACTCCTCTTCCGCGGAGCCGCCTTTTTTCAATATAAAAAGTATCGTCATAAAACGCGCGCCGCTGCGCACCAGCAAAACGGCGGCGAATATCGCGCCGGCAACCCCCGCCATCGAGGCGGACATTACCATCGTCGAGGGCCATCTGCGCAGGTAGGCGGGGAAGGAGAGCAGCAGCGTGCCCCACTTCGCCTGCGTATGTGATATTTTCCCGTTGTCGAGCGCTGAGGCTATGTAGGCCGCGCCCGCCTTCGCGGAGCCGAAGCTCAGCGTAAGCGCCATACCCAAGTCGGAGCCGATGCCAGCCTTTCGCAGGTGCGGCACGAGGCGGCGCATCAGCTTGTCCGCAAGCCCCGAACGCAGCACCAGCCAGCCAACGAAGAGGCCGAAGAGTATGTCGAAGGTGAGCCGCAGCTCGCCGCCAAGAAGCCCGCGCCAGTCCATTTAACGCCGCAGCAGCAGTATCGAGAGGTATTCTTCGGCCGGAGCGAGGGCCGCCTCTCCCTGGTATATTTTTTCGTCCGCAAGGCCCGCGCGGTCTATCCTCGTCACGCGGCGCCACGGGCCCGTCTCCTCTACTATCGAGCGCAGCTCGTCCTTCAGGATGCAGGGCTTGTAGAGCGCGGCGCTGTCGGCGCGCGCAAGTGCGGAGACGATGCTCTTTCGGCTGTCTAGCCCCGGAATGACGGAAAAGATCTCTTCGCCCATCGCAAGAAAATCCCCAGTGCGCGAGGCGGCGAGCTGGTGCGCCGAGATGCCCGGCACGAGCGCCAGCTCAAGCTCCGGTACAAGTTTCTTCCACGCGTCGAACAGATATGAGCCAGTTGCGTAGAGCGCCGAGTCCCCTATTACCGGAAGCGCTACGTTGTGCGCCCCCTCCCATTCGGGGCGCAGCCGTTCCAGCTCCGCAAGCAGAAATTTTTCGCGCTCCACGGCGTCCGTAAGCATCGGAAAGGTTATCGAGGTCGTTTTTAGATCGGGCAGCGAGGCGCGCACTATCTGCTCCGCTACAGAGAATTTTCCGCGCGGCGAATAGGGCGCGAGCACCGCGTCCGCCTCTTTTATTATTCTAAGCGCCTTCAGCGTAAGCAGTTCTGGGTCTCCCGGGCCTACTCCGACAACTGTAAATTTCAAATGGCTCACTCTCCGTAAAATAATTTTATAAGATGTTTGCCGCCGGCTTCAAGCCCGAGCAGCGACGGGCGGCTCAGCTCTCCCTCCGGCAGCGCCGCCGTTTTTACGCCCTTCAGCGCGGAAAACCACGGGCGCGCGCGAAGGCTTTTCAGGTCGGCTCCGTTCATCGCCCCCTGCTGGACTATGTAAAAGTCTATTGAGCCGGAGGCGGCGCTTTTGAGTATCCGCTCCAGCCCCCACGGCGCTATGGCGCTGCCTTCGCGTATCGGCTTTGCCGCGCGCGCCGCGTTCACGCCGCCCGCCAGTTCTATCAGCTTCGCCGCCCATGAGTCTGGCGAACAGGTGTGAAGCTCTTTCTCGGTCGCCTCGATGAAGACGGCCGGTTTTTTCCCTTTTGAGTATTTAGCGGCGTTCTTCGCTATCGCGCCGCGCGCCGCGTTGAGCTTCGCCTCGGCCTTTGCCGGGTCTGCGCCGATAAGTTTCGCGAGTTCCCGCAAATATCCGCCGAAGTCGTCCCACTCTGGAGGCTCAAGCGCCGCCACTTTAACGCCGGCGCGTTCAAGTACGCCGCGAAGCTGCGGATTCTGACGCTCCGCAAGCCCGCGCGTCAGCACGAGGTCGGGTTTCAGCGCCAGCAGCTCTTCCGCGCCGCTCTTGCCCGAAAATCGCGGCAGTTGAGGAAGCGTCTCCTCGTCGTCGTTCCGCGATACGCCTATCAGTTTTGCCGCACCGCCCAATGCTATTATGTTGTCCGTGTGCCCCGGGTAGAGCGATATTATGCGCGACGCCGCATAGGCCGCCCCGGCTGCCGCGAATGTCTGCGCCGCGCAGACGAAAAGCGCGCATATAAATATTTTGCTTATTCTGGATGCCATGCCGTTGAACCGTCCTTTGATATAAAACGGCAGAAGGGAATGCCGTAAAGTCTTTCTAAAACATCTTCGTCCATCTCCGATATCGGGCCGCGCGCTGTGATGCGCCCCTCCTTCAGAGCTATGAAATCGTCGCACCAGGCGACTGCGCTGTTTAAGTCGTGCACGGCGGCTATGACGCTTTTTCCTTCGCGCGAGATGCGCCGAAGCAGGGAAAAAAGATGCCGCGTGTGGTTTGGGTCGAGTGCCGACGTGGGCTCGTCTAGCAGAAAAAGTTTCGGCCTCTGCGCAAGTGTCATCGCAAAAAGCACGCGCTGGCGTTCGCCGCCAGAAAGCTCCGCTGCGCGCCGGAAGAGAAGATCCTCCACCTCCGCCATGCGCGCGCTTTCGATTATTATTTTATCGTCTTCCGCCGTCATTGGTTCAAGCGCGCCGTGAAAGGGCAGCCGTCCCAGCGAAATGACCTCGTAGACCGAAAAGGCCGCGCGCACCGAGATGCTCTGCGGCAGAAAGCCGACCGTCCTGCCGAAATCGCGGCGCGCTATCTCGCGCACGGGACGCCCGTCAAAGAACAGCTCTCCGGTTGTCTGAGAAAGTCCGCAGAAGGCGCGAAGCAGCGTGCTCTTGCCGCCGCCGTTAGGCCCTATGAGCGCCGTAATGCGCCCCGCCTCTATGCTGCCGCTTATCTCCTGAATGACGCGGCTGTCGCCGTAGCCGCAGCTCAACCCGTCAAAACGAAAGAGGCTCATCGCGCGCCGCGCCTTCTTGACGTCAGTATCCAACAGAAGAACGGCCCGCCTATGAGCGCCGTTATGACGCCTACTGGAAGCTCACCCATCTGCTGCGCCGCGCCGTCCGCCACTGAGAGCAGGAGCGCGCCGCCCAAAAAGCTTAGCACAAGCAGCGGCCTCGTGGCCGGCCCTATGACGCTTCGCATAAGATGCGGCACGACGAGGCCGACGAAGCCTATTATGCCGAAGAAACTGACTGCGACCGCCGTTGAAAGCGAGGCGAGCGTCAGCATCACAAGGCGCAGCCTGCGTTCGTTGATGCCAAGAAGCTCTCCCTGGCCTTCGCCCATCGAAACGGCGTCGATGTGCCGCGCCCAGACGAAGGCGGGGACGAAGAGCAGCGCCGCCGCCGCCCACGCGGACCAGGCCGCCGCGGGAGAGGCGCCCGATAGGCTGCCCATAAGCCAGAGGACGATGGCGCTGAGCCTGTCGTCCGCTATCGCCTTTAAAAAGGTGACGCCTGCGGAGAGCACCGCGTTTGTTATTATGCCGGCAAGCACGATGTAGGCCGCGCCGCCTCCGCTTCGCATCGCTATCATGCTCACCATCCAAAGCGCGGCGAGCGCCCCAGCGAAGGCCATCGGCGTCACTGCGCCCGCGCCGAAGAAAAAGCCAAGGGCGCCGCCGAAGGCAGCGCCTGCCGCAATACCGAGCGTGTACGGCTCGGCCAGCGGATTTGCTAGAAGCCCCTGCAAAACTACGCCGGAAACGGCAAGCAGACCGCCCGCCGCCGCCGCCGCGAGAAACCGCGGCAGGCGCACAGCGCGCACGACAAGCGCTTCGGGCGAGGCGCGGGAGGCCTCGTCAAGAAACGGAGAAAGAAGCGCCGCGACGCGGGCGGCCGGTATCTCCCATTCGCCCGCGCCGATCCTCCACAACGCGGCGGCGGCAAGCAGCGCAAGCAAGAGCAGCGCGAGCCTGATGCGCTCACGGCTTACTTCGCTCTTGTACCGCTTTAGCTCCGCCGCGCCGTTCATCCTATTTCATCATCTCTTTGATCTTTGATACGTAGACTTTGGCCATCGTTTCATCTTCGCCCAGGCCCTTCAGGAAGGTCTTTATATCCTTGTAGCCGGCCTTCTTCAAGATGCTTATCCATGATTCGGGGTCGTCCGCGCCGGCAAGGTCGTTGTTGGCGTGGTCGCCCGCCACTATCATGAGCGGCGAAAGCACAAGCGATTTGACATCTTTGCGGTGCTTGAGGTTTGCGAGAACGTCGTCGATCATAGGAGCGGCCTCTACCGTGCCGACGACAAAGCGTCCGGGCGCCTTTTTATTCAGAGAAAGCTGGAGCTGGCTGTACATGGCGTTTGCTATGTGGTGCGGCGTGCCGTGCCCCATAAGCACCACGACGGTTCCCTTCTTTTCGAGGTCCTTCGCGAAACGTTTGATGAGGATGTCGGCCATGAGGTCGCAGTCCTTCACAGAGGCGAGGTATGGTTTGCCGAGCTCTAGAGCGCGGAACTCATATTTGCCCTTCACCTGGCGGAAGCCGTTCACGAGCCCCTCGATGTCGTCATATTCTTCGCCGGGAATGATGTGCATCGGCATCACGTAGACGTGGGTGAAGCCCTCGTCGTTCATCTGAGCGAGCGCCGCAGTCGGCGTCGGGATGTTGAGGTTCTGCTCCTTCGCTATCTTTCTGCGGATGATGTTCGAGGTGTAGGCGAGGCGCACCTCGGTATCAGGGAAGGCCTTTTTCGTTGAATCTACGAGGTTGTCGATAGCCTTCTTCGCGTCCGGCATCGAGGTGCCGAAGGCTACTACGAGGATTCCCTTTTTGTCGGGCTTGTCCTTGGGCGCAGCGGCGAAAGCCGTGCCCGCCATTGCCATTGTCACTAGAAGAAGAGCGATTATAAATGTACGCATCAATATTTCCATCCTTTCAAACTCCAATCCCTATAATCAAATTATGGGGTCCAATAAAAAAAGAACCCGAAAAAACTTCTCTTCGGGTTCCTCCGCGGTTAAATCATAATTGTCGGAACGAAGATATTTGCCCTCGCAAACGAAGCCTCCTTAATCGGCACTAAACGGGTTTCCTGACTTCTCTTCATCCTGTGGCGCGCCTTCCCGGATAATTCCAGTGGCATACGTGCGCTTTCGTCAGAGCTACAGTGGCGGGGCCGCGCCGGCATTTGACCGGCTTCCCTGGTTTGTGCTGCAAATATTCTTTTTTTAGGAGCCTCTGATTCTAATGCCTCATCCGCACCTACGCCGCCGCAGACAACACCCGCCAGTCATAGGCTGGCACATCCAATCAGCGGAAGATAGGCCGGCGATAAAGCCGGATAAACACTGAATCAGCGTTTCCTTGATCATATTAATTATAGCAACCATAAATAATCTGTATAGATACAAACTACGAAAAACCCGTCTTGTTTTACGTTCTGGCTTTTGAAAACAAAAACCCGGGCGCGGCGCGCCACTTACGGCATCTTCCCGCCGCGTCGAAAGAAAGCTCGTACATCCCTCCGTTTGGGATCTGCCACGCGCCGTGCGCTATGCTTTCGTCCGCGAAGCGGTGCAGCAGCGCGCGCATTACATTGCCGTGCATAACGCCCGCCGCGCTTTGTATCCCCTCCGCAAGAACCTTCGCAAGCAGCTCCTCAAAGCCGGCACAGGCGCGCCTCGTGAAGCCGTTGAAGCTTTCGCCGCCGCTGAGCGGCAGCTCCGGTGCGGCAAGCCAGGCGCAATACTTGGGGTCGTCGTCAAGGTTCGTGTAGGGTTCGCCCTCAAGCACGCCGAGCGAACATTCGCAGAGCGAAGGCAGAAGCCGGAGCGCTTGTCTCCCGTAAATTATTTCAAAGGACTGCGTGCAGCGAGCAAGCGGCGATGAGAAATACAGTTCGGCCCGCGGATAACAAAAGCGCTCGCAGAGCTGCCGCTGTTCTCTTTCGCCTTCAGGTGAAAGAGGCACGTCGCGCTGGCCCGTCCATACGTTTGAGGCGTTTGAAAGCGACTTCGCGTGGCGGATGAGAAATATCGAAAGGGCTGCGGACGTGGGCGCTTGTCTCACTGCGACGCCTCCGCGCGAAAGGCGCGAAGAGCCGCCGTCAGAATGTCGTTTTCTTCGGGCGCGCGCGCCGCTATCCTTACGAAACGCCCGTCAAGGCCCGGGAAATTTCTCGTGTGGCGCACAACTACGCCCTTTTTCAGTAAAAAGGCGATCAGCGCCTCGTCGTCTTCCGTCTCCATCAGAAAAAAGTTCGCCGACGTAGGCAGCGTTTGAAAGCCTGCCGCCTCGACCGCCGCGATGAGGCGCGGCATCTCCGCCGCGTAAAAGAGGCGCGTGCGTTCTGCCAGCGTTTCGTCCTTCATATAAAAAAGCGCCGCCTGCTGCGCCAGGTTCGGCACGCTCCAGCTCGGCTGGCGCGCTTTGAGCCTTTCTATAAGCGCGGAGGCCGCGAGAATATATCCGATGCGCGCCCCGCAGAGGCAGTAGGTCTTTGTAAGCGAACGCAGGCGGACGGCGTTTTCCGCCGCAGCGGGGCGGGGTTCCGTCTTGCGCCCCCATACGAAGTCGCGGTAGGCTTCGTCTATTATAAAAAGATTGTCAGGGTGTGATTTTAGAAATGGGTCAAGGCGCCTCTCTTCTATATACGCTCCAGTTGGATTGCACGGGTTGCAGAGCCACACCGCCGCGCCGCGCGGAAGTTCCGTTTCAAAAAGGTCTGAAATATTTTCCGCCTTGTTCCCGAAACCGGCAAGCGCGCGCGCGTATTCGCCGTAAACGGGCTGGCATATCAAGTTTCGCCGGTCCGCCAAAATGGAGGCCAGCAGATATATCCCTTCGTTCGCGCCGCTCGTAGCCAGGATCTCCTCCTCCGCAGCACCCGTCTGCGCGCCGATCTGGCGCCGCAGCTCGCAGCATCCGTCGTCTGGATAATCCTCAAGCGCGGCGTGGATATCCGGCGCAAAGCCTAGGCCGCGCGGCACGGCGTTTGTATTCGTGCTGAAATCAAAGACGCGCTCCGGCATTGCTACGCCGAACTGCTCATAGAGCTTGTCGGGGTTTGCCCCGTGCGCCCGAAATTCCATCACACCAAGGCCCTTTCTATGAAGAAGATAACAGCGGCGCAGATCGCCACGGAATAACTAAGTATCTCATGCGCCTTTATTATGTCGTTCGGCGAAGGCTCGCGGAGGTCGTCGCCCAAAGTCGGGCGCGCCTCCCATTCGCCGCCGTACCATGCGCCGCCGCCCAGCCGTATGCCCAGCAGCCCCGCAAAGACGCTCTCTCCGTGCGCGCTGTTCGGGCTTTTATGGTTCAGCCTGTCGCGCAGAAATATCCGCCATCCGCCGCGCCAGTCAAGCCCGGCCGCGGCTCCGGCCGCAACCGCGACAAGAGCGCCAAGGCGCGCAGGGATGAAATTTAAAAGGTCGTCCAGCTTCGCCGCCGCCCAGCCGAAATCGTGGTAACGTTCGTCGTCGTAGCCTATCATAGAATCCATCGTGCTAGCCGCCTTAAAGAGCCACGCAAAGAGAGCCGCCCCTCCGAAGAACGACCCGACCGTCATCCAAAAAAGTACAGAGACTATGCCGTCGATATAACTTTCCGCGATAGTCTCCACCGCGGCGCGCGTCACACCAGCCTCGTCAAGCCGCGCCGTGTCGCGTCCCACGATGCGTCCCACCAAAAGGCGCGCCTGCGCTATGTCGCCCGACGCAAGCGCCCGCGCCACAGGCATTGATTCGTCCTTCAGCGACTTAAAGGCAAGCGCCGACCAGAGCAGATAGATATTTACAAAAGCTTTCGCCCATTCTCCGACGATCCCCGCAAGCGCAAGAGCCGCCGCGACGATGGCCGCCGTCGTGGCAAGCACCGCCGCGCAGAGCAGCACGCCGCGTTTTTTTGCCTCCTCCGGCTCATAGAGCCTCTTTTCATAAAAAGAGATGAGCCGCCCGATGAACGCCACCGGGTGCGGCAGAGATTTAGGGTCGCCCAACGCCATATCCAGCAGCAACGCGATTATAATATGCAAAACGATACCTCCAGTGACAGCTTCTAATCAAACGCGTCCGCGCGGGACGGACGCACAAATCATTTTACATACTACAGCAAATATTAAAAGACCGGTGTAAAAAAACTGCAAAAAGGGCGTGCTCTTTGCCCAAAAAAGTGCTATAGTTTCGCCTATTATGATCATAGACTTTCACACTCACGTTTTCCCCCATAAAATAGCGCTCGGCGCGATGACCCACCTCGCCAACGCAAACGGCGTGCCCTACGTGGCGCCCGCAATCGTAGAATCGCTTATTGAGGCTATGGACAGATGCGCCATAGACAAAAGCGTCGTCTTGAACGTCGCCACGAAGGAAAACCAGCACGAAAACATCCTGCGTTTCGCCAAAGAGACTGACTCCGACCGGCTCATCGCCTTCGGCTCCGTCGTGCCTGATTCGGTCCACGCGCTCGAATACGTTTGGAAAATCTCAGACGAGGGGCTAAAGGGCATAAAGCTCCACCCGGGGTTGCTGCGCGTAGACGCCGACGATAAAAATATCTTTCCCGTATACGACCTTGCCCGCGCGCTTAACCTCATAGTCGTCTTCCACGCAGGATACGACTTCACCTATCCGGATGAAATGCGCGCCTCGCCGAAGATGATACTGAACGTACTCGACAACTTCCCGGGGCTGCGCATAGTAGCCGCGCACATGGGCGGCCTTCGCATGGCGACCGAGGCGCTTGAAACGCTGGCCGGCAAAGCCGACCTCTACCTTGACACGGCCTTTACCGCCGACCCGTGGCTTGACCGTGCTACCATGCTCAAAATGATCCAACTCCACGGCGCCGAAAAAATACTCTTCGGCAGCGACTTCCCCTGGCACGACCCCTCCTCCGAACTGGAACTGATCCGCAACCTCGCCCTGACCGAAGAAGAAAAACGCCTGATCCTGGGCGAAAACGCAAAAAGACTGCTCGCGCTGTAACCGCGCCGGCTGATGGAAGCGGCAGCTATTCGGAAATTCCGAATACTTCAAAGTTACGGCGGCAGAAAGGCGTCTCGTGCCGTCAAGCATTATACGATATCGGCGGAGTATAGATTTCGAGTGTATTAAAAATGAAGGTCTATGCTGATGAAGGGATACGTCGATTATATTTTTTATAAAAATAAGAGATAAGATAAACGCCTATGTAATATTAAAAAAGCGCCGGCGCCTTCTTTTGATCGAAAGGCGGCGGCGCTTGTCGATTTTTATGTATGCCGCCCATAGCAAGAAAAAACTTATTCGAGAGTAAGAAATCCCTCTCTTATGGCATATCGGGTAAGCTCCGCCATGCTTTCGCAGTCTAATTTATCCATTATCCTGCGGCGGTGCGTGTCGACGGTATTCTTGCTTATGGCAAGCGTGTCCGCTATCTGCTTTCCGTTTCGCCCTTTGACCAGAAGCTGCAGCACCTCCATCTCGCGCTCGGACAGCGGATTTACAGGATTGGCTTCTTCGTTATTGAGTAAGCGCAGATAATCCTCAACGAGCACGGTGCATGCCTTTGGAGAGAGATATATGGCGCCGTCGTGGACCATGTTTATGGCTTCAATTACAATGTTGGGAGAGCTTTCTTTTAAAAGATAACCACGCGCTCCCGCTTTTAGCGCCTCCGCGATATAACGCCTATCGTTGTGCATTGAAAGTATAATTATTGATGTATCGATGTTTTCTTCTTTTATCTTTTCTGTGGCCTGGATCCCATTCATTATGGGCATCGTGACATCCATAAGCACCACATGCGGGGTAAGTTTTTTTATCATCTCTACAGCTTCGACTCCGTCAGAGACCGACCCCACAAGTTCAATATCGTCGTGGGTGCTGAGAAGACTTTTTAAACCTTCGCGAAACAAGACGTGATCGTCAGCAAGTAATATTCTAGTTTTCATGGGCGAACTCTCCGTCTTCCAATGATTTGTCAATGAGATTCCTTGGCGCCAACAATGATATAGTGGTCCCTTTGGTATTGGAGATTATTTGCATATTGCCTCGAATATGGATCAACCGTTCTTGAATACTGAACAATCCTATCCCAGTCCCATGCTTTCTCTCCATATGAAATTTTTCGGGCATACCTTCGCCGTTATCTTCTATTACTACTTGAATAACGTTGGGCCCGCGGTTTACCCCGATTTCCACTTTTGTAGCTTTGGAATGTTTGATGACATTGATGATAAGCTCCCTAGCCATCCTGTATAATATCACGCAAACGGCATCGTCCGCCGGAAAATTTTTCTGAAGGCCTCGGGTCGTCACCGTCCATTTTATTCCCCTTGGGGTGAGCAGGTGGTCTGCCAGTGCTTCAATGGCCGGAGCTAGTCCAACTTCCAGCAATATTGGCGGGCTCAATTCAAATATAAGCTGTCGGCTTTCTGTTATCATCCGTTCTGTTTCTTTTATGGATTCGCAAAGTAATGTACGCGAAGGAGCTGAAAGCGTTGATTCTAGTTCTAAATTGCGCAAATTAAACAGAAGCGAAATCAGAGAATGCCCGAGGCTGTCGTGTAAATCTGAAGCTATTTCACGCCTTGTCTCCTCTTCACTGAGCGTCAGCTTGGTGACGAGCTCCCGTAACATCGTGCGGTATCGCAGTAGTTTTTTTTCTTTTTTTATCAAGGTGTTTTGCGCTTGTTTCCATTCGGTGCGATCTAGAAAAATCGTCGCCGCCATATCGTCGGTAAGCGGAAAGGCGATGGCCTCCAAATATTTGTCGGTGTACACGCTCTCGCTCTCGCAATGCATTACCCGTTTTTCTCGGATACAGTCCTCTATTATTTTGCTCCAGCATTGCTCTACGTCTGGCCAAGCTTCGGCAAACGATTTTCCGATCATTTCTTCTCGTTTAACATTATTAACTTTTTCGTATGCTGGGTTAACGTCAAGATAGCGGATCTCGCTGGAGGTAAGATTTTCAGCTGACATATCAACACTGTATAAAGCTATTGGGTTGAATGTTTTTTCAAAAAAAACTTTATATGACAGTTTTTTTTCCACCTTATATCACGCCCCTTTCTATAGTATTTTCCCTTTATATTATTATTTATGCAAGCTGTATAAATTGGAGGCATAGTAAGGTTTGCCGTGAGTCGTTCGGTCATTGATTTTACTAGCGTCGTGTAGTGAATATACCATAGAAGGCATCATATCTGGAGCCCTTGTTGTTTAGGCGGCGGTGTTGTGTGGATTTTCTAGCTTCTTGATGTGTTTACTAATAACTCAGAGCGGGCTGTGTGAGAAGCCCTAGTAAAAAAGATTAACAACTTTTCATTTTTTTCGTTATAGATTATGAATTCCATGTTAGTGTAACCTATTCGCGTTAGTTTTAGACTCTTTGTTCCAAAGAAGAGCAGAGGCTAATCTGTTATTATTTTACCTCCTGGAGATCCATATCCCAGGAAAAATAATTAAGGAGGCAGTTATATGTCAGGAACTAAAAGAAACTTTATGGAACGCTTCATAGGTGGAGTAGAAAGAATAGGTAACAAACTACCTCATCCTTTCTGGATATTTACTTTTTTGATTCTCTTTGTTGTAGCATTGTCTGCGGTTCTGGCAACCGCTGATTTCTCAGTAACATACCTTGCCGCTTCGAAAGATCCGTCTGTCGCGCCGGCCATGAAGACGGTAGTTGTAAAAAGTCTATTAAGTTTGGAGACTCTCAATAAATATTTTGGTAGTTTTGCCGGAATATACGGCGGTTTCTATCCCATTGGTATTGTTCTCATCATGATGATGGCTATAGGGTTGGCTGAAAAATCAGGCTTCCTTACGGCAATGATGAGGAAAATGATTCTTGGCGCACCGGTGCAGTGGATCGTCGCGATCATTGCGTTTGTTGGTATCAACTCCAACCTGGCTTCGGACGCAGGCGTGGTTTTTACGCCATTAGTCGCTGCCGCTATGCTCAAATCAATTGGCATGAATCCTTGGGTTGGAATTATAGCAGGCTACGCCGCTGCTAACGGAGGATATACTGCTAACTTCTTTATCGCAGGAACTGACGCCCTTCTGGCCGGCATCACCGAATCTATCTGTATAGGAAACAATATCAGCTATCCGATATCCCCGCTGATGAACTGGTATTTCCTTATAGCAGGCACCGTGGTACTAACTACATGTACCGTGATAGTATCCAAATATTTTCTTATACCCTACCTCGGAGGTTCGGCTACAGATACAGACACAAGCGAATTGTTGCAGCACCAGCTGACGGAAGATGAAAAAAGCGGGCTGCGTGCGGCTGGAATAGGAGCTTTGATTTTTATCTTAGCGCTTGTTGCGATGGCGCTGCCGTCGACCTCGTTCCTTAGAAACGCTGACGGCGGTTTTGTTCCAAGATCTCCATTGCTCAGCAATGTTGTCGCGCTTCTTTTCTTTTTCTTCTGCACCATTGGTATTTCGTTTGGCTACGCAGCTAAGACCATAAAATCCATTAACGACATTCCGGGAATGATGCAGGACGCCCTAAAGGGTATTTTAAGTTTTCTTGTTGTTGCGCTCCCTGCGGCATTCTTCATAGAACTTTTCAATGAAAGCCAGCTTCCGACGGTACTCGCGGTCAAGGGCGCCGAATTGTTAAAAGCGGCTGATATTACCGGGATTCCGTTGTTCCTCCTGTTCATTCTAATATGTACGGTAGTAAATATTTTCATAACGTCAGGGACGGCAAAGTGGCTCATCCTTGGCCCTGTATTCGTCCCCATGCTTGCGATGGTTAATATTTCCCCGGCAATGACCCAGCTTATCTACCGAATTGGCGACACCTGCACCAATATAATTTCGCCTATAGATTATTACGTCCCTGTAATACTTGGAATGCTGGAAGCGTATCGTCCCAAAGAGGATCAAAAGGTTGGCGTCGGCACGTTGATATCCCTTTGCATCCCTTTTAGTATCGCCTATATGATCGGGTTCATCATTCTCCTTGTCATTTGGTACGTATTAAATCTTCCGTTAGGACCGGGCGCTGGAATATATATGTAAACAGGCACTTTTGCAGTGTATGAAGGGAATAAGGACATGAGATTAGAAATTGGAAAGTTTAATGTAAAAGATATTGTTTTTGACCACCGGACGTCATTCAGTGACGGACAACTCAGCATAAACAAAGAAGAGGCTCTGGCTGTCATTCTCAAAGATACGCATATTACCTACGCCGACCTTAAAATTGTACATCCCGGCGATATGGTAAGGTTGGTTCCCGTCAAGGATTCCGTGGAGTTTCGCTGCAAAGTCGACGGCGGTGAAGGCGCATACCCGGGGGTGACTTCACCCCTGGGACAGGCTGGAAAAGGTAAAACGCATGTACTGAGCGGAACCTCTTTGATTGCAGTAGGCAGACATTGGGGAGGCTTTCAAGACGGCCTTATCGACATGGGAGGTCAATATCAGCACTACACGATATGGGGCGACATGGTCAATCTCGTCATGATAGCCGATACCGATGAAATAGAGGAACAGCGCGAACAGCAGAAAAAAAACCATGCTATACGTTGGGCGGCGCTAAGGCTTGCCGAATATATCGCGCAGTCGGTAAGAGATCTGACCCCAGAGGAAGTTGATGTCTACGAGTTGCCTCCTGTGACGGATCGCAGCGAAGATATTAAAAATTTACCTGGCGTGGTCTATATACTCCAATGTCAGACGCAGATGGAAGCGCAAGGTTACAATACGCTCGTTTATGGATGGGATGGCAATCGAATGCTGCCCACGTACCTGCATCCAAACGAGATCTTAGACGGAGCAATGGTGTCGGGCAGCTTTATGCCCAGTTCGTCAAAAATATCCACCTACGAGTATTCCACTTCGCCCACTATTAAAGCGCTGTATAACGCTCATGGCAAAACGATTAACTTTTTGGGTGTGATCCTTTCCACGCTTAATCCTAAAATGGAAGAAAAAGAACGTTGCGTAATGATGGCGGCGAAGCTGGCTCTTTCAATTGGCGCAACCGGAGCTATCGTTGCGGAAGAGGGATACGGAAATCCAGATGTTGATTATACTGCCATGCTGGTAGAGCTGGAGCGTTTTGGGATAAAGACGGTGGGATTATCCGATGAAGCAACGGGACGCGATGGCGCATCTCAGCCGTTGGTATCCATGAACCCTGCCACAACCGCACTGGTTACAACGGGCAATGTTTCTGAATTCTATAGACTGGCTCCTATGGAAGTGATAGGAGAACTGGACGCTCTTGCCCGCGACGGCAACTCAGGCGGCTGGGAAGGTTGTATTGATGCAGACGGCGGCTGTGTTATTGAAAATAACGGTATGTTCTGCGCCAATCATATAAGTGGTTATTCAAAGAGAAGTTGTACAGACTTCTAAAACACGGAGGTGATGAAATTGAAAGCTATACATTACATTAACCAGTTTTTTGGACAGCTCGGAGGAGAAGATGCAGCCGACAGTCAACCGCTGCTGCATGAAAAAATAGTAGGCTGCTCGAATATTCTCAATTCATTAATGCCGCATGTCACAATAGAGAAAACGATTGTGTGTGGAGATAACTATATAACGAATCACACAGATGAGGCGCTGGAAAAGATTTTTAAATGGCTTGATGCGGAAGAATTTGATATATTTTTTGCAGGGCCGGCATTTCTAGCTGGGCGCTACGGCATTGGCTGCGGTTTGATTTGCAAGGCGGTGGCGGAGCGTTATCACGTACCGGTGATAACATCGATGCACGAAGAGAACCCCGGCATAGAGCAGTATAAATCCTTCTGTTACATATTTAAAGGCGGCAGAAAAGCAACCTTTATGAAAGAGGATATCAGCATGATGGCCGCATTTGCAGAAAAAATAGCTGTAGGAGCGGAATTGTTGCCGGCCAAGGAAGAAGGGTATTTTCCGCGAGGCATACGTCGAGAAATAATGGCAAAAGACGGAAAGTTAGCCTGCGACCGAGCGCTGGAGATGCTGTTGAAAAAATTGGGTGGAGAAAATTTTGACACTGAGCTCCAGATTCCATCAATAGATAAAATACCGCCCGCAGCCCCCATTAGAGATCTTAAAGACGCTAAGATTGCTCTTGTTTCCTCAAGCGGAGTCGTGCCGGCAAGCAATCCCGATCATATCCAAAGCGCGTCCGCCCAAAAATGGGGCAAATATAATATTGCAGGTATGGACTCTCTGCCAGGTGGAGAGTATAAAACAATACATGCTGGTTTTGATCCTGCCGCAATATGCAAAGTCCCAGATCGCGGTGTACCTCTTGATGCAATGCGAGCGTATGAAAAACAGGGCAAATTCGCTAAATTGCATGATTATTACTATGTAACGGTGGGCACCGGAACTACCCAGAATTATGCGGCGAAGTTCGGGAAAGAGATAGCGCTAGAACTCAAAGAGGCAAATGTTGACGCTGTTGTTCTTACCGCCACCTGAGGAACCTGTACTCGTTGCGGAGCAACGATGGCGAAGGAAATTGAGCGCGCTGGGATTCCTGTTGTAGTGATGTGTAACCTGATAGATGTCGCCAAAACGGTAGGTTCTAATCGAATCGTCCCGACCGTGTCAGTGCCTTATCCGCTCGGCGACCCAATGTTGTCGAAAGAAGCAGAATGGGCGTTGCGATACCATCGCGTGGGGGTTGCATTAGATTCTCTTGCGACGGACATCAAAGAAGCTGTCGTATTTAAAGTAGAGATTTAAGAATAAAAACAATAACGCCGACGGCTGCTAATACGCAACTCACCCCAATGCACGCAATAAACCGAGGATGATATTATGGAAGAAGCGTTATTGTTATTTTCAAATCAAACTCCATACTGGGACGAAGAGGCGTTTTCTTTGGCCGGAGAGGATCCGTCTCTTTTGTCCTGTTTTTTGCAGCGGGGATATGCTGAGCTTACGGCGGATGGATATGGGCTAACTGCTCAAGGAACGCTGCTGCGGGATAGCATTGCGCGAGAATTATATGTAAATATGGAATCCATGCCATCTAATACAGAAGCTGCCACCCTTTGGGAGAATAAGTTGCTTTTGTTAATGGACAAGGCTTTTGTTGGAAATTCCGGCATCAAAGAATATACTCTGGCTGAGACACTGCCCGTTGTCCCTTATCTGTCAGGGAGAGAGCTTTGGACTATGGGCGCGTCTGATTTAAATTACACGTGGCAAACCCACCCTATGGTGGATTTGTTTTTGAAAAAATTTCCCAACCAAGGTGTAATGTGCCGGTATTTGCCACCCGTTACAAATTCATCGTTTCATAGGTGGATACAAGACAATAAAATCAAAATAGGTTCTTTGAAATGTGAGCTTATATTGCGTAACAGGTATGATTTTGAACTCTACAGAAAAGATCCTCCTCTAAAGAATGATGTCCCACGAATGAAAGATGCCGACAGGTTCTTTTTTATAAAATCTTCTGTGGACAATATAGAAAATATCTTTGAGCGCATTGGACAGTTACACCTTTTCCTGTTGGCTCTGCGTCACGTCTACATTCCAGGTTACGCTGACTTTGACAGCCATTTACAAGAAAATTGGACTGTAGTAGTCTTAACAGTGGAGAATGAAATCGAGCTTGAAAAAATGAAAACGAAGCTTGCTCCTTTTGCAATGTCATTGATAAGGCCGGCTCTTCCGCTATTTGTCATTATGACCAGCTTCGAACGGCTTCGGTCAATAAAAAGGCCAAGAGAAACGGTTTACGATTGGTTCTGCGAAGATACGGAGCATATAGCCAGAGCCGACAACATATCTTTCAGATAAAAATAACAAGATGGGAGAGAGTGAAATGCAGGGTTTAAGAGAAAAACTAATAGAGACTCGCAGAGATTTTCATAAGTATGCTGAATCTATGTGGAAAGAGTACAGGACCACATCTATCGTGGCCAAACATCTTATTGCTTTGGGTATACCGATAACGATGGGCGCCGATCTGTCAGTCAAAGGTATGCAGTTTCAGTATCCAGACAAGGAAACTATAGAAAACGAAAAACAAAGAGCTATCTTACAGGGCGCGGATCCGGAGCTCATTGAGAAAATGTGTGACTTGCCTGGGGTAATGGGTACAATTGACACTGGCAGAGAGGGCCCCGTGACAGCGTTTCGTTTTGATATGGACGCCCTCCCATTCTCAGAGACCCTGAACGAAGACCATAAGCCAGTCAGAGAAAATTATGTATCAATAAACGATGGGTCCTGCCATGCGTGCGGCCACGATGGACATACTGCTGTGGGCATGGTTGTAGCAGAAGAATTAATGAAGATAAAAGATCAGCTATGCGGAAAAATAAAGTTGATTTTCCAGCCATCAGAAGAAGGCGGCGGCGGCGCACGCGGTATCGTCGAAAAAGGTTGTCTTGACGATGTGCAGTATCTTTTTGTCGGGCATGTTGGACTTACCAAGTTGGATGGGCTTCCCCTTAAGTCTCATGGCATCATTGGAGGCGCTAAAGATTTTCTGGACAGCAGAAGATATAACATTATATATAAAGGGAAAGCCGCTCACCCGTGCGGCAATCCTAACGATGGCAAAAACGCGCTTCTTGCCTCATGTGTGGCCGCGCTCGGCATACATACGATACCGCCGCACAGCCAAGGCGAATTTCATCAGAATGTCGGCGTTATGCACGCGGGAAGCTCGCGTAATACTATCGCCGCAGATTCCTATATGGAGGTAGAAGTTCGCGGAGAGAACGACATCGTGGCAGAATACGGGGAAAGAAAGATGCTTGCGGTTGTAAAAGGCGCAGCCGAAGCATACGAAGTGGGCTATGATGTTGTATTGATAGGCAAATCTGCTTCAGGTGCTTCTGATGACGCCGCCATTGACATAGTAATAAAATGTGCAAAAACTCTACCGTGGTTCACCGAATTTCATAGCGTGGGCAGTGTCGGCGGAAGTGACGATGCCTCAGAAATGTTGCGGCGCGTGCAAAAAAATGGGGGCGTTGGCACCTACATAGGCCTTGGCACCAATTTTACGACGAGTTTCCACGACAAAGCCTTTGATTTTGACGAAGATGTGTTAGAGCCGTCAGCAGAACTCTTCGTAAAAATCGTGGAAGAAGTGCAGTCTAACAATTAAAGAACTCTCTTAAAAAAGTACACGCGTCTTCTTGTCTCCATGTTATGAAAAAATTCTACATGGAGACAAGAATTTTTTTGGAAAATTAAAATCTGCCAATTTTTATGAAAAATAGAATTGCCAATTTACCTAACGTGCTCCCAGAAAAGGAAAAATATAAATTCTCCCGTCTTATTCTCTAACCCCAATTTATCTCCCCTCTAAAATCTGCTCCCCCAGTACGCGCACGGCGGTTTTTACGTCGTAGCCGTCGATTGCCGCGCCTACGCAGCCGGGGCAGCCGCCTTTGCAGGCGCAGGAGTTCATTACGGAGAGCGCCGTTTTCACAAGCTGGTTTTTTATCTCGAAGGTCCCCTCTGCGAGGCCTACGCCGCCTGGTATGTTGTCGATTATATATATTGCCGCGCGTTCCAGCACTGGGTCTTTCAGGCGGCTCGTCACGAGGATGTCCGCGCGGTCGCACATCAGGTAAAGAGGCGCAGTGTTGCGCAGAAGATGTTCAAGCCCCTCCATCGCAGTCTTAAGCTCCGCGTCCTCCTCGCGGCATTGAGGCATCATCAGCCAGCAGGCCGTCGTGTGCATCTGCTCTTCGGGAAGCTTTATCTGCCCAAAGCCAGCGTTCTCGTGCGTCGCGAGCTTTATTTTCTTAAATATGGTGGGCGTCAGCGTCACTACGACCTCGCCCCAGCCGTAATTGCCCAAGGTGTCGAACTTGTCCGTGATGTTTATGCGCAGCGAGGCGTCTCCGTCCGTATAATAGTCGGCCGCTATCTCCTTTATGAAGCACTGCATCTTTTCGGTGTCGAGCCTCTCCACGATGTACGAGCGGCCGCCGTGGAAATAAATAGCGTCGGGGAAGATGAGCGTCGGCGCTGACCGCCGGTCCATCGTGCCTATAACCTTCGGTTTGTTTTCCACCGTGATGTCCGTTATCGTGTAATTTTCGCCGGTGGCGCTGCGCAGCGAAAGGTCTGCCGCCGGGTAGGAGTCCGCCTGCCAGAAATAGCGCGCCTCGTGCGCCTCCTCGACCTTGTGCAGCACCTCGTGGTCCGCAAGATAGTCCAGTATCTCGTCTATATGCTGGCCGCCGAAGCTCTCGTTTGCGTAAAAGGGCAGCTCGAAGGCCGAACATTTGATATGGCTCACCTGTATGTACGGGTTGTTCGGGTCGATGCGCGCCTTCTCCGTCGGCGCCCCGTAAAACCACTCCGGCCTTGAGGCGAGGAACTGGTCTAGCGGGTCGGCGGAGGCCACCATGACGGCGGCGGAGAGCGCCCCGCGGCGTCCCGCGCGCCCGATCTGCTGCCATGCCGACGCGATGGTGCCGGGGTAGCCGTGCAGCACCGCCAGGCCCAGCGAGCCTATGTCGATGCCAAGTTCCAGCGCGTTGGTGCTGACGACGCCGCGAAGCGCACCGCTGCGCAGGCTGCGTTCTATCTCGCGCCGCTCCTTTGGAAGGTAGCCGCCTCGGTATCCCATGATCATCATCGGGTCCGCGCCCCGTTTTGCAAGGCCGTCACGGATGGATTTCAAGAGCAGTTCGACGTTGAGGCGCGAGCGAGTGAAGACGATGGTGCTGATTCCGGAGGCAAGCGCCTCGGTCGCTATGCGCGAGGTCTCAAAGAGCGAGGAGCGTCTCATGCCCGTCTTCCAGTCGATGACGGGCGGGTTGTAGAGGATTATCTCCTTCTCTGAGGCGGGCGCGCCGCTTTCTGTGATGAGCCGCACGGAGCGGCCTAAAAGCGCCTCCGCGTGCTCCCTCGGGTTGGCTATGGTGGCGGAGCAGCAGATGAAGGTGGGGTGCGAGCCGTAAAATTCGCAGATGCGCGCAAGCCTCGCGAAGAGGTTCGCAAGATGTGAGCCGAAGATGCCGCGATAGGTGTGCAGCTCGTCCACAACGATGTAGCGCAGGTTTTGAAAATAGTCGGACCATTTTGTGTGGTGCGGCAGGATGCCGGAGTTCAGCATATCGGGGTTGGTGATGACGATGTGTCCCTCCGTCCTCGCCTGACGCCGTTTCGCCGGATCAGTGTCGCCGTCGTAGACGAAGCCGCGGATATTTCCCTCCGCGAAGGCGGCAAGCTCGCCTATCTCCGCAAGCTGGTCCTGTGCGAGCGCCTTTGTCGGAAACAGGTAAAGAGCGCGCGCAGATGCGTCCTGCAAAATGGCGTGCATTACCGGCAGGTTGTAGCAGAGCGTCTTGCCCGAGGCGGTGGGCGTCGCTATCACGCAGTCCTCGCGCGCAAGAGCCGCCTCCACCGCCTCGCTTTGGTGCGAATAGAGCGCCTCAACGCCGCGTTTTTTCAGCGCGTTCACGACGCGCGCGTCCAGCTCGCCGAACGGCCCAAACGACGCAGTGCGCGCCGGCATCCTTTTTATCGCGGGCGCCCTGCCGCCCATGTCCGCTATCCAGCGTACAAGCGCTTCTATCGAAGGTTCTTTTTTAGCGAAATAATCTTTCAGCATAACGGAGTTTCCTCCTGTAAAGGTTAAAATAATATTTACATAAAGTATATATACTGCAGCCGAAATGTTCAAGAGCAATGCGGAGCGCCTTTGCCGCCGCCTCTTTAAATTCTTTTTAGCCTGTACTTGCGCGGGGTTTTGGGCTAAAATAATCGGCAACGACAAAGGAACGCGGGTGAGCTAGATGCAGGAATCAGGGGAAAATTATCTTGAAACCATACTCATACTAAAAAATAAAAACGGCCTCGTGCGTTCCATCGACGTGGCGCGCGAGCTTTGCGTCAGCAAGCCCAGCGTCAGCCGCGCGATAGGCATACTGAAGGAAAACGGCTTCATCTCCGTGGAGCCGGGAGGCGAGCTGAGCCTCACCGACGCGGGCATGGCGCGGGCCGACGCCATCTACGAGCGTCACTGCCTGATAACGAAATTTCTCAATGAAATAGTCGGAGTCTGCCCAAAAACGGCGGAGGCCGACGCCTGCCGCATAGAACACATAATCAGCGAAGAGACCTTTGAAAAAATAAAAGAATACGCGGCGCGGGAATCAAAACCTTCGGCCAGACCCAAAAAAGGCACGAGGGTGTAATAGAGCTGCCGCGGCTCATTGGAAATAAATCAAGCGGCCTCTTTCGTAGAGGCCGCTTGATTTTATCAATGGAAAAATTTCGCGCTATCTTTTTTTATAAATCATCGTAAGTGCGCCAAAGGCCAGCAGTATCAGGGGGAACGACGCTGCGGCGCATCCGCCGGAGGAGCTGTCGTCGGTTTTGTCTCCGTAGGCGCCGGCGTCGTTCTTTGCGCCGTTTCTGCGCGACGTGCCGCGCGCGTCCGTCGCGGGCAGCCATGAGGTCCCCGCTGGGATGAAGTAAAGCGCCGGGCTCTTTTCCGCAAGAGCCACTGTAGGCACGTATCCGCCGTTGTCTGCAAGCGCCGGCGACTCGCCGTCATATTTAAGGACGCTGTTTGCCGCCTGGTCTTTCAAGTCTGAGGCGTCGAGCGTTATGCTCACGTCAAGCGAGACGTTTTCCGGCTTTGCGAGGTCGACGGTTCCTAAAACGTTATATCCGCCGCTTTTGAAATTGCCATCGTAGCGCGCGACCCATGGCCCAAGTTCTGGCTTTGTCTCCTTATCGGCGTTGTCGGAATAATGTACGCTTATGTCTTGCGGAACGCCTGTTCCCAGTTTATTGCCGACGATGACGCAGCCCATAAAGTTCGCCGTTCCCACGGCCTTCATCGTATCCTCGGGGTGCGAGCCGTCGTGGGCGTACAGGCCCGCGCCGCCGACCGTCGCCACGTTTGAGGCTATCGTGCAGTTGACAAGTTCAAGCTTGCTTGCCACGTCAAGGATGACGCCGCCGCCGTTTTTCGCCCGGTTGCCGGTTATCGTGCAGTTCACAAGTTTGCCGTTTGCATTATAAAAAAGGATGCCGCCGCCGTTGCCGATGCTGTTTGCTGAGACGTCGTTTGAGCTGATGGTGCAGTTTTCAAAGATATTGAGCGTCTCATTTTCAGCGTTGACGTAAATGCCGCCGCCGCGCCCGCCCTTGTTGCCCATGATGGTGCAGTTGTACATTTTGATGTTGCCGCCCCACTCGCCGCCGCGGTTGGGCGCTTTATATCCTGGGTCGACATAGATGCCGCCGCCCCGCGAGCCTCCGGTGTTGTTCATTATTTTTGTATTTTTAAAGACGGCGTTTCCGCGCATATAGATGCCGCCGGCTCTGTCCTTGCCGACGTTGTCGGAAATTTCGCAGTCTGTGAAGGTGACTTGTGCCTTTGAATCGACGAAGAGCGCGGCTCCTCCGTCTTTTGTGTGTACGCCTTTTTCAGAGCCGCACTTTATAATCTTCACCTTTTCAAAACTTGCCGAAAGCGACTGATTGACGTAGACGCCGCCGCCGCTTACAGTGGAGCCGCCCTTTGTAATTGTGAGATTTTTAAATGCGGCGTTGTCTGCGGCAACTGTAAATACTCTGACCGCGCCAATAGCGTCAATCGTATGCCCGGCGCCGTCGATGGTAATTGCCTTGTCAACGGTGATGCCCTCTTTTGGCACTGCTGCGTCCGTTGATAGGTCGTAGGTGTAGTCCTCGGAAAGCACGAGCACAGAACCAGGCGCCGCCTCTTTTACGATCTTTTGCAGATCGCCGAAGCTTCCGGCCTCCGCCCTTACGCCAAACCCTGCTGTGAAAATAACGCACATCGCCGCGGCAATAAATAATATCTTGCGTCGTTTCATGATTATCTCCCCTTATAAAGTTATATACTTGCAACATAATTGCATTTTAAGTATATAGAAGGGGCGGGCGTATGTCTATTAATGCGCCATTGTGCGCGTTTAATTTTTATTCAGTGAACAAAATGTCTGCGCCGCGTTTTGCGCCGGCCTCTATCCCGTTATCTCCGAGAGGCTTCTTATGAAGGAGCCGGCGGGGAGGGATGGGAGTTTTTCAACAGTCAGGAAGATGCCGTCAAGATAGATGTCGCTTGTGTGGTCCGCAACTGTTATGGTGACGACTTCGTCCGCGCGCGCGAGCGTTATGGTGTGCGAGGAGTACGGGGCGGGCAGCGGGATGCGTTCGGAGAAGACCGGCACGCCGTTTATTTTAGCGCCGAGCGCGCCGGGAAAGCTTTCGCGGCTTTTTACGTCGGGCGAGGATCCTCCCGCGGCCGCGGCCAGCATCTCCGCAGTGCCGCTTGGAGCGTTTGCCATTTGATTGGTGTGCTGTTCCGTTATCGTTACAAAGGGATAATGCGCGCGCGCCCTGCGGATGAAGTCCGCGGCCAGGTTTATCCCCAGTCCGTAATTTGGGATGACCGCCCAGCGCAGCTCCTTTTGCGCGACGCTCTCTTTGAATGGCGCAAGCTCCGCGTCCGTAAGGCCCGTCGTGCCGACCACGGCGTCAAGGCCGTGCCGCAGGTAGCATTGAAGATTGCCTTTCATGACTGGCGCCGATGAAAAATCTATGACTATATCGGGCGCCGCGGCGATGAGCGCGCCGTCAAGGTCGGAAGAGGCGGCGATGCCGATAGGCGCGGTTCCGGCAAGCGTACCCAGGTCAGCTCCGTCTTCCAGACACCAGCCGCCGACAAGTTCAAGATCGTTCTTTTCGCCGATGGCCCTCACAATCGTTTTTCCTACGCTGCCCGACGCTCCCGATAAAAACACTTTCTTCATCCCGCGCAACTCCTTTTTAGCGTTATTTTGTATAGCTCTGATGATAGCGGCGCGAAGCGTGATGTCAACGAGCTGGATAAATGTTGTATAATCTTTCAAATAGGCTTTTATGGGAGCAGTCGAAAGGGGGAGGCCGTTATGTGGAAGGGACGTTTTGCCCAGGACACCGACGAGGCCGTTGTTAATTTTACTCAGTCGCTGGACTTGGACTGGCGCATGGCCTTTGCGGATATAAGGGGGAGCATCGCGCATGTGCGGATGCTTGCAGAGACGGGGCTTTTGTCAGAGGACGAGGCCTGCGTCATTGAAAAAAATCTTCGCGAGATAGCGGAGGAGATACGTTCAGGGGCCTTTTCGCCGAAGCTTTCGCTTGAGGATGTACACATGAACATTGAATCGCGGCTCATCGAAAAGTGCGGCGCCACCGGCGCGCGCCTTCACATGGGACGCAGCCGCAACGACCAGGTCAACACGACGGTGCGCCTATATCTGCGCCGTGAGCTGACGCATATATGGGACGGACTATCGGCTCTCATAGGCGTGCTTTTGAAAAACGCAAAAGAGCAGGCCGACATAGTGGTTCCCGGCTACACGCACCTACAGCAGGCGCAGCCCATCTCAATGGGCCAGTTCTGGATGGCGCACGCCCAGGCCTTTTTGCGCGACGCACACAGGCTCTCTGAGGCATGTACTTCGGTAGACGAATCGCCGCTTGGCTGCGGCGCCCTCGCCGGCTCCACGCTGCCGCTGGACCGCGCCTTCACGGCGCGTGACATGGGTTTTTCGCGCATAACGGAAAACAGCATGGACACGGTCGCCCACCGCGATCATTTTATGGACATCCTTTATTTTGCCGCTGTCTTTGGCGGACACGTCAGCCGACTCTCCGAGGACCTCATAATATACTTCACGACGGAATTTGGCTGGGTGAAGCTGCCGGATTCATTCTGCACCGGCTCTTCAATAATGCCGCAGAAAAAAAACCCCGACGTGCTTGAGATACTGCGCGGCAAATCTGGCCAGCTAAACGGCGCGCTTATGGATCTGCTTACGATGACGAAGGGCATTCCTCTTACCTACAACCGCGACTTGCAGGACGACAAACGCAGCCTCTTCCGCACGCTGGACTGTCTGAACGGCATCTTCTCCGTGCTGCCGAACCTTCTTGCCGAGGTGACCGTAGACGAAGAGAAGGCAAACCGCGGCTTTTCGGACGGACTCATCCTGGCGACCGACGTCGCGGAATACCTCGTGCTGCGCGGAGTGCCGTTTCGCAGCGCTCATGAGAAGGTGGGGCACGCCGTGCGCTGGTGTCTCGAAAATAAACGCCCGATGGACGGACTTACTCTTGCCGAATGGCAGGCTCTGATCCCCGAGGCGGAGGAGGGGCTGCTGCCGCTGCTTTCCCCGCGCCGCTCGATGGAGCGCAGGAACACCTACGGAGGGACGTCGCCGGAACAGGTGCGCGGGCAGATAGAACGCGCCGCGGAAAAACTTGCCGCCGCCGACGCACAGATGAAAGAATACGCCGCGCGTATCCCGGACATGGTATAACCGATATAAATTGAGTCAAATATCCCTGCAATTTAAAAATTAAGTGTATAATGAACGTATGACTTTGTAAGCCCGGGCCCGGGGCGGCCCGAAAATTTAGGGAGGTTTTTCGAGATGGAACAAATTCGCAATCTAGATCAGCTGCTTGAATACGCAAAAGAGGTTGGACCCAAGAAAATAAGCGTCGCCTGCGCCGAAGACGAAGAGGTAATGACGGCGGTAGAAGCCGCGCGCAAAGCCGGAGTGGCCACGGCGTTTCTCGTAGGCAACTCAGACAAAATAAAGGAAGTCGCAGACAAACTTGGAATCGACCTCGCAAACTACGACGTCGTAGACGAAAAAGGCGGCGAAGCCGCGGCGGCGCTCAAGGCGGTCGAGCTCGTATCCAGCGGAGAAGCTCAGATAGTGATGAAGGGCATGGTCGCCACGGCGAACTTCCTGCGCGGTGTCCTCAACAAAGAAAAGGGGCTTCGCAGCGGAAAGACCCTCTCGCACGTCTACATCCACCAGATAAAGGGCTACGACAGAGTATTCTTCATCTCCGACCCGGCCTTCAACATGTATCCTGAACTTAAAGTCAAAGTAGACATCATCAAAAACGTAGTCGAGCTCGCGCACGCGTTCGGCGTCGCCTGCCCGAAGGTTGCAGCTCTTGCCGCCGTTGAAGTCGTCAACCCCGACATGCCCCCCACCGTCGACGCGGCGATACTGACCCAGATGAACCGCCGCGGCCAGATAAAGGGCTGCCTCATCGACGGACCTCTCGCTCTGGACAACGCCGTATCTCCCGAATCCGCGCATCACAAGGGCATCAAGTCCGACGTCGCGGGATACGCTGACATCCTCCACGTGCCGAACATCGAATCCGGCAACATGCTTGCGAAGGCCATCGTCTACTTCTCAGAGAACAAAACGGCGGGCATCGTGCTCGGCGCGAAGGCTCCTATCGTGCTGACGAGCCGCGCCGACTCGGCCGAAGCGAAACTGCTCTCCATCGCCTCAGCCTGCGCACTCGCGGCCTACCAGGCGAAGTAACGGACGCCTCCTAAAAGCAAAAAATAAAGAGTCCGCCGCGCCCATCGCGGTGCGGCGGCTCTTTTTTCCTCATATTTTGACAAACGCGTCATTCAAAGACGAAGTGACCATACTTCCGGGGAGTTTCGGCCTCACCGGGGTGAAACTGAGCCGGCTCTTCCCGTGCGCGCCAAACGGGAGGCACGTGCTTTTGCTGCACGGCGTCCACAGCAGCGCGAACCTCAGCCCGCGAAACAAATTCAGACATCTGGCCATACTGCTTGCGCAGCGCGGAATGACGCCCTGGCTATGCGAAACGAGCCGGAAAGTTGCAAACCACGACGCCTACATCGACGACATTCCCCGCTGGATAGAAGACGCCTTCCGCGGCAAAAACTTTCAAAACGAATTTGACGACTGCGCCGCGGCGCTTGAACATGTGCTTCAGGCGCGTCCCGCCAGTCTGTGGATATGGGGATTCTCCCTTGGCGGGATCACCGCGCTCGCGCTTGCCTGCCGCGCTGTTGCGCCCGTGCCCGACAAGGTCATCGTAAGCGGCACAGGTCTTATATCGCTGCCCCACATCGAAAACACGATGATGGACCTGCCGATACTTTCAACGCTGCGTGAAACGATAAACGCAGAGATGCTGGACGGCCTGAAGGCGCGCGAGGCGGTATCGTTTCGCGGCGCAAACGACCACGTATTCTCCGAGGCGGCTTGCCGCGATCTGCTTGCAAAGCTGCCGCTGCCAAACGAAAATAAAAGATTTTACACCATAGAAGGAGCTGACCATTCATTGAAGACGCGAAACGGCAAACACGATCCTAAAATAATGGATGAGATGCTCTCCCTCCTGTGTCAAGATGAGGCGTAAAACAGCCGCGATCTGCACCGCCCTGCTTTTGCTCTGTACAGCGGCGCTTTCTGCCTCGGCGGCCGGCGTTGACTACAAGGAGCTTCAGGAAGAGCCGCTTGAGACGGCGATAAGAAAACTTGCCTCCCCGGGAAACCTCGAGTGGGACAAAAAAGAGATGATGACGGGCGGAGCGCCCGATTTTATAAAAAACATGAAATGGCCGCTTAGAACAGGCTTCTTCAGCCGCGGATTCAGAAGAGGCGCCCACACCGGCGCCGACCTTACCGCTCCAAAGGGAACGCCCGTATACGCGGCGCTTGACGGCGTAGTCGAAGTCGTTTCAAACGGAGGCGCTGGCTTCAGGGGATACGGCAAGGTGATAGTCATCAACCACTACGGAAAGCTCTGGACGCTCTACTCTCATCAGTCGGCCAACCTCGTCAAAGTGGGCCAGCGCGTGAAGCAGGGCGAAAAAATAGGCCTAGTAGGCCGCACCGGCCGCGCCACAGCGAACCACGTGCATTTTGAGGTGCGCAACGCGCGAGGCACGCCTCTTGACCCAATGAAATATCTCCCGCAGGAGGGCCGTCTGCCCCACAGATAAACATCAGGGGTTGCCAAATGCGGAATCTTTGCTATAATACTCTTCGTCATGAATTTTGTGACCTGCTATTCCTCGATGGCGCAATCGGCAGCGCGGGTGGCTGTTAACCACTAGGTTCGAGGTTCGAGTCCTCGTCGAGGAGCCAGAGTGCTCATGACAGTCTGCATCACTAAGATGCGGGCTGTCATTTTTTTTACCTTAACGACGCGCGCGATAAAAAGGGGAAAGAGAGGCGCGGTCCCGCGCCGCTCTTTCGTAAGCGTCAAACCTCCGGTACCTGTTCGGTTGGGGTTGGGGGGTGCGGACATAAACATGGACTCCACCTAGGGGTTGAAATGGA
>JAVVPF010000036.1 GCA_036655895.1 Cloacibacillus sp.
AATAGCCTCAGCACACCAGCCTCACGCCTTCCAGCGACCTATGGCAAGCAGCTGAAAAAAAGCTCCTGAGAACGTGCCGCTAGTGTAAGAGATAAAATTATAATATGCTGATTCTTTAGAACCAGCATAACTAGTACCCCATGTTAATGAATACGATAAACTTCCAGCAGTATATAGTCCACTACAGAGTACGGAACGGCCCTCGTCAACAAAAGACGCGGGAAATACCCATAATGTTTGTGGTGTCGTGTAGAATCCAGACGTAAGCGGAGAAAAAGAAAGTGTGAGATTGTTAAAAGTTTTAGTGCAAATCATCGTCCCGTCGGCAAATTTTGTGTACCTCCCGTTGGCGTTATCGCCGGACTCAATTATTGCGCCATCGGCGAGTGCACCAGTTATGTACAGCCGCTCCGCAGGTATCTTAGTGTTGGCATTAAGCTCAGCAACACCGCCAGCAGCCCCTTTTTTCAACGTCGCTGGGCTAACTATCTTTGCAACGTCACCCCCCAAATCCACCTCTGCCTGAGTCGCATAGCTCAAACTGGAGGCGCTGCTTTCCGCGTTTGATGCACTTATAGATGCCGCCGACGCACTTCCTGCCGCAGACGTGGCAGCCGTCTCCGCTCCAGTACGAGCAATCTGCGCCGCAGCGCTTGCAGTTTCGGCCGCTGCTTCCGCAGCCTCTGCCACTGTCTTTGCGGTTTGCGCTACGTCTGCCGCTGTTTCAGCAGTAGTCTTTGCAGTTTGCGCCGCGGTCTTTGCGCCAACCGCCGCATCGCGCGCCGCCTCAGAGGCTGTTTGGGCTGTTACAGCGCCAGTTTTTGCGGTTTCAGCGGCGGTCTGTGCGCCCTGAGCACTCGTCTTTGCCGATTCCGCTCCAGATTTAGCAGCCTCTGCCCCTGTCTTTGCAGTTTGCGCCACGCCTGCCGCTGTTTCAGCGGCGGCTCTTGCAGTTTCCGCCGCGGTCTTTGCGCCAACCGCCGCATCGCGCGCCGCCTCAGAAGCTGTTTGGGCTGTTACAGCACCAGTTTTTGCGGCTTCAGCGGCGGTCTGTGCGCCCTGAGCACCCGTCTTTGCCGATTCCGCTCCAGATTTAGCAGTTTCCGCCCCTGCATTTGCAGCTTGCGCCGCACCTGCCGCTGTTTCAGCGGCGCCTCTTGCCGCTTCCGCAGCGCTCTTAGCGCCAACCGCCGCATCGCGCGCCGACTCCGAGGCTGTTTGAGCTGTTACAGCGCCAGTTTTTGCGGTTTCAGCGGCGGTCTGGGCACCCTGAGCAACATGCATCGCTGATTCAGCAGCATTTTTATATGTAAGAATACTGCCAATATTATCGTCAACAAATTCAAATGTATCCTCGGCTACATCCCGAATTTGCTGCGCCACCATTACCATTTTGTCGGCGGTACGCTCCATGTCGCCGGGAGTAAAGGCCCCCTGAGTGGTATAGTCGTCTAGTTGCTTGTAATCCATCAACCGCTCTATCCTTACGCTACATCCTGTGCCATAAGGATTCCCGGACGCTGGCGCCGTTACATATTCGGCGCCAACAGTTTTATTTGTTATCTCCGTCTCCACCCCGTCCGCCGTAATAAGATATACCTTCACGTCGGCCGCGCTTTGAAAGTCAAACTCTATCGGCCATGCTTTCTGTATTCCGTTACAAGAATAAGTAAATCGCCGTGTTATCGTGGATACTGTCATTTCTTATTCATCCCCCTTTTTAGGCTTATAACCGCTGCCGAACAGCAGATACATCCACGGTATAGCTTTGTCCTCATCGTAATTGTCCCATAGTGCCTGCGCCGCAAGAATCATTTTGCGGTTTGGCAGTCCAGTGCGATATCCAACCGCTGTTGAAGTTGCGGTTGCAAGCTTTTCGTAATCAACCTCTTCAGGTTCGCCATTCCATAACTCAACACCGGTCTTGCCATAAGCGCCAAGCATCTTTACAACACTTTCCAGTGCATCTATGGCAGGAGATAATCTGTAACTTCCAAACGGTTTCCCTGTAGCAATCCTTCCTGCAGCATCCGCTATATCACGAACACCCGGAATTGGCGTTACAACAGCAGTTAAAGCTCTTTTTGCCGTCCACACAACCCACTTCTCAGCCTTTTCCTCAGCTGAATCATCATCATCTGATTCTGGTCCTTCGCCACGAATCAGCCCTTCAGCAATACTTTGCCCAGCCAACACATACAAAGCATAACTTGCGAAATCGCCGAACCTGCCGCGAACCCCGCTGCCATGTATCATTTTCATGACTGCTTCATACTGCATCTGATACATAGCCCTGAACCAGCTGTAAAACATTGTAGTAAGCTGCCCAAGAGAGCCTGAACGCTCCCATGTGGTAAGGTCCGCAATAGTAGATGAGCTTTGCGTCTGTCGAATTATGCCATCTGCATAGGCGATAGCATCCTTTTCGTTTCCAAACTTTTTGAGCCCTATATCGTACGCGACGGCCCACCCTGGCACATTACACAAGTTTTGCATAAGCGGGTAGAACTTCAGCATCATATCAACGTACCCAGGCAACCCCTGGCTTGTAGCACTCCAATTCTGCCTAAGCCTCCTTACTTCTGGAGATTGCCCGTTATACTGCTCGCGCATAAACTCGCTTTTTGCCAGCACATCCTCATAAAGCTTAGTGTTATCAAAAAGTCCGCGCAAAACTGCCTTCCCCGCACCAACAAAGCCTATCCTGTGCGCCAGAGGGAAATAACCGAGCGTCTGCATTACAGCGCCGCCGATATTGCCGCCAAGCGCAAACATGGCCGTTCCGGATTTTAGGCCGCCTACAGTTTTATCAGCCCCAGATGCGGCAATACCGTTGTTCTTTGTATTTCCGGCAACATCATTTAGCCACTTGTTTAATATCGGATTTGCGTTTTTACCAAGAGCCTGTTCGATAACAGTATGCACAACGGTGTGATTTAATATTTTTCTTACATCCCGCAGTGCTGGCGCACACTCAAAGTCGTGTATCGTGTTCGCGATATGATGGTCGAGCACGGCAAGAGATAACAACGGAGGACGGCCTACTACATCTACGCCTCGCGCCTTTCTGTGATTGTTCTTTGTATATGTCGCGGCAAACTCAAGAGGCGCTGATGCAAGAACATTTTCACGCTCAACCTGCGCTGCAGCCTTTGCAGAGTACCTCAAATCGGTTACTATGGGATAATAGCCGCCCCGCAGCACCCCGTATTTTGTTGTAAGAGGTACAGCCTTTACCTTTTCCAGCACCGTACCGGTCATCAGCTCGTGCACCTTCTGCACCTCAGGCCAAAGTGTTTCTACTAAATCCCACACACCCTGCACATATTTAATATCCTCTTCTGCAAGACTGTCTAAAATCTGTTTCATCTCTGCGTTATTCCAGCCCCAGCCGGTACGCAGCCTGTCCGTGTTGTCCGCGTTTCCCATATTAAGTGCCGCGCAAATTGCCTGTTCGCGCGTCAAAGTCAGCTTTTGGCTAGTCGTCGGACGTGTGCCCCAGACTCCCGGTCCTTTTTCAAACGGTTCATATAAGCGTATGTTATCAAACGTTATCTTCCAGTTATCCAACTTTGGATTACCTGAGTAACACTCCTCACGCAGCTTGCGAAATTTTTCAAACGTGCTGTTCAGCTTCAAGCCTTCTCTGCTTATCGCGTCCCGTATAGGCGCAAAAATATACTTAAAGGCCGGCCCCAGATCATCAAACCCGTCTAAAGCCCTGCAAAGCTCCTCCGCGTTTAGCTGGTCATCAAAAAAACTCTTTACAGCTGCGCGCTTCTTTGCTATCTTGCTCTCCGCGTCTTCTGCAGGGTTGAGTAGCTTGCTTCCAGTTATTTTATTTCTTTCAGTCTCCCAAAAAGCCCTAGCTTGTGCGTGTATTTTTTCAGCCACGCTTGATATTTTCGTGTTCTCAGCAAGAGAGATAGTATTCTTCTCATCGCGCCCTGCCTGCTGGATATTTTTAACAACATTCTGTACATCTCGCAGCTCATGCAGCATAAGCTGCGAAAAATGCCGATTTTGGCCGTTCTCTAAAATCCAGTCCGGAATAAGCAGAGCCGTTCCATCCTTCGTAATTTCACTGGCAAAACTGGCAAGCGAAGGAGCCTCGCGGATCTCCTTCATAATCCCGTCGCGTTCGGCCTTAGGGAATTTCTTTGTATCTCGTAGGTCAAAACGCGTCAGCAGCGCGTCAATCTGTCGTAAATAGCGCGGGTCCATGCCGAAAGTCTGCTTCAAACGCCGCTTTGAATACCGCTCCAGCCAATAGGCTATAGAAAGCGCTTCTCTTTGCCCTCGGTACATCGCGCGCACTACTTCGTGGTTTACTAGCTCCTTCTCGCGCCAGTGCCTAAACAACACCTCGTTACCCTCACGCAGCGCCCTTTCTGCCTTCTTGCGGGATTCTTTTTCGGCTCGTACAAATGCCTTGGATTCCCGCATTTCCTGAATGGTCATCTGCGAAACAATATTCTCTGCCGCGTTATGAGCAGCGCCCTTCTTCTCCTTGAATTCCGGAGCGTACTTCTTTTTTATAGCGCCCGCAAGAGCCGTGGCCTGCTGCCTTCTTTTTGATATAGCTCGCATCCTTTCCCGCTCGGCAGCAGCTCCTTTTTCCTCTGCAATGTCTAAAGGAGATCTGGATGGATTATCACTCATAAGCAAATTAAAAAGAGCCTCGTTAGATTGCATGGGAATTCCTGCGCCGTTCAATTCCTGTGCCAGCTCGTCCAATCCGAAGCCAGACCGTCTGAAGATAAACGGCGCGCTCTTTTGCAGCTCTGCCGCACGTTCTTTTCCAAATTCTTCTACTACGCCTGCATACTTCACCCCGCCGTGGCCAATTATCCATTTCACTACATTAGGCCTTGAACCGGGATCATCCGTAGCAGCCTTAGCCGCAGCGTCCTCCGCATAAATCTGGGCGTATTCACTAAGCGGAGCGGCAAGCTGCGCCGCAAGTTCATCGCCTCTTTCTTCGCCGGAATAAAATGCCGCCTCAGCAGCGGCACTCAAAGCCTCCTCATCGCCCAGAGCGGAACCAAATTCAGCCTCCAGCTGCGCCTTCATGCGCACATCAGCTTCTTCTTCAAGAGATTTCTTGCCTCTTAAATCAGCAACCATTTCATCCGTGGTTGTATATCCCAGATTCTTTGCCGCCATGTCAAGCGCGATGCCGCTCTGAGATACAGCCGTCTGCGGCATATCAAGGAAGAGCTGCTCGCCATACCTGTCAAGCAGCTCCTCCTGCTTCAAACGCACGTCAGGCGCCTCATCCATCAGCACAAGCGCCTTATACGCCTGTTCGCTCAGAAGCTGCTCTACAATACCAGGCCGTATTTCATCAGCACGTGCTTCAACACGCACCAGCACCTCAGGGCTCATTTCGCCAAGCAATCCGACAAGCATCCGCTCTTTGGCTGCCTCGTATGGGTCGTCATCGTCAAACGCGTCAAACGCCGCAGAATAATCCTTCTCCATGCTGCCATCCTCAGCAGAGCCAAGCGCGGAATCAATCTCTCTGTCAGCCTTAAAAGCCTCAATCGCTTCATCCGAAGCGAGCATCCTGTCGAAAACCCCGCGCACATCATCGTTTAATTCAACACGCAGAGCTGTGATGCTCTGATAAATATCACACAGCCATGCTTTAAAGCGCCTGAAAACACCCTGCAAATCAGCAGACGGAGCCTTCCCCTCACGCAGATAAGCCTCAAAGCCGCGGGCAAAATACTCATGCACAGCACGATCCAGCGCCTGCCCCTGTTTTGTATCCGTCTCCATACCGTCTGCAAGCCAACTCCGAACCTCATCAGGAGACGCCGCTCCTTTTGTGTCGCGCGCAATATCCTCGGCCTTCTCATCCCACCATAGCCGCAGTTTTTCAAGGTCGTCAAAGGCACGAGCAACGCGCTCGGAAGGCCGCTGCTCGCTTCCGTGCTTATCAATATATGGCAGTACGGCTTTGTTGTTTGCCTCCGCATACCTGCGGAACTGCCGTAGATTCCACAGATAAAAATGCGCCATCTCGTGCATTACAGTGGATCTATTCATGTCTTTTGTAAGCACAATTCGCGCCGGCTGCCTGTCTCCCGCCATCACCGGAAGGTCTATATAGCCGCGGTGCTCTTGTGAAAAATACGGATTTTCTTTAGAATCCGAAACATTCTTCAATAAATCGTGTATACTTATTTGAGAGGGAATCTTCTTCTCAGCGCTGAGCAGATTCGTCTGTGTTTGCGCGTTGTCGAGGGTTCTCTCTTTTTTGTCTATAAGCACATCATAAAGCTGTGTCTCAAGCGGGTCAAAAGAAACCTTTCCATTTTCCTCAAAAACTACTATTCGGACAGCATACAAATTGCCATCTCCAGTATTTATAGGAACATATAGCCTGTGAAACACTGCTTGCATATTTTTTCTTCTTACCGCTTTTTTCTGACCTCGAGTCATTTCTTTGGCAACATGAGCTATTTTATTATTGGGAGCGCTTTCAATAAGGACGGCCGACTTGATTAAATCAACAATATTGTTAACAGCCGAATCTCTTATAGACGTATCAATGCTTCTATAAAATGGACGAGAAGATTCCACGACATGCTTTGTATTTTTATGCAACAAAGTAACGATAGCCTTATTATCAGCAGTGGCAAAAGCAGAACCGTCAAGACTGTCTATCCATTTTTTCAACTCATCAAAATTTCTTGCCTTATTTGAGACTGTGCCAGTTAAATTTACGATATGGACTAACTGACTAGGGTCGACATCCGCATTAAGAGGCTCATAATATCTTTCCGCACCAAATTTAGTTGATAGAGCGCCGTCCTCGTTCCAGGCGGTTTGATTCATTCGCACACCCGTAACGCTTCCGCCAGAATCCCTTTCTACCGTCAACGGAAAACGCTTCGCAAAAGCCTCCGGAGTCATTCTGTTTTTCCCTGGCATTACCGTGTTCCAAAGGCGGGCAAGCGGCGCTGTCATATGTGCATAAGCCATCGAATATATACTCGCCTCATCTGGAGCAATACCGGCAGCTTCAAACTCCATACGCTTAGTCTCGGCAAGCCGGACAAGACTGCGGAAATCATCCTCACGCTCTTTAGACTCAGTAAGCCACGCCAAAGCGTCATTCTTTTCGATATTGGCCGTCATATAATTAAAAGCATCGGCCTCTGCCTGAGTCATGCCGTCCGGTTCTGTGCGAACAAATGGCAGTAGCTCGTCGCGAATCTCAGGCGGCGCTACAAGCAGCCTGCCAGTCGCTATTTCAACATCAAGCCCCTGCTCTGCGGCCGCAGCCGCTTCTTCCTCAGTTACGCCAAGAACCTCCGGAAAAGTCTTTCGCAGCTCCTCGTCCTGAGTATCCTGAAAAAACTTCTTAACCTTATCGCCGGAAATAAAAGATACTTCCTTACCGGTGCCCTTTAAATTCTCGCGTACCGCCTCTGCCGCGGTTTCCGGCGAAAGAGCCTTTACCTCAGAGCTGTCCATAGCCCTTGCCGCCTCGGAAAGAGAATAATGGGTTTTTCTCGCCTCTATTGCCCGCCTTGTATTTACGGCAAGCCCAGTTACAGGCCCAACGCCTGAAACAAGCGACATCGCCTGAACGCTCTGCAAGGCAGTTTCGCCAAGCCGTGTGAAAATTTCATCGCCGGACATAAGCTCCGCACCGGCATTCCTACGAACCGCCTGTGAGCCTAATATAGCAACGAACTCCTGCAGCACCTCCTGTGCTGTCTCAGCACCTAGAGTTGCGCCATACTTTTTCGCGAACTCCTTTAAGGCCCCTTTTACCGTAGGATTTCGCAGGGCCTCAGCAATAGCCTTACGCCCCAGCGTTTTCTCCAAAAACGCCTTTCCGCCGGGAAAAGATTTTGCCAGCGTGCCCAGCTCAGTAAGCTCAAGCCCAGCGTTTAAAGCTCCAACAAGAGAGGCTGCTGTTTTTGCCACATCCTCGTCCATACCTGGAATCTGGCGAAACTCCTCAAAAGCGCTGCCGGACTCCAGCTCAAACGATGTTTTAGTAGTACCGGCAATAAACCCCTTACGCGCGCCCCACAGAAAAGCCGCCGGAACAGTTACCACCTCTTCCGGCACAAGAGCCATAGGCCCAGCCTGTCCGCCCATAAGCGCCATTCCTACAGCAGCGGCTGCACCGGTCGCGGCACCAACACCGCCGCCGGACTTCCATTCCTCCAAAAACTGCGGCAGAAGAGTTACAGCGTTCCAGAGATAAGAATTCAGAGCCTCTTCTGGCATTCCGCCTACAGCTTCAAATTCTTTATTTATCTCCGCAATCCTGCTCCGGTTTTCCACTGAATTGTCGCCCATCATATAGCGGCTCCACAAGCGGCTCTTTTCTATTCCAAGAGAAGTCGCCTTCCACGAGCGGGAAATAGATTTAAAAACACTTTCGCCGGCCACAAGCTCCGGCATAGAGCGATACCCAAGCTCCATATTCTTCGGGTCGGCAAGAAAATTACTGGTCGCCGGAAAATTAATAGCCATATCTCCGAAATCCATACTATAGGCAGCCTGCTTGCGCCTGCGCGCTTCGGCCTCCTGTGCAGCGCGCGGGTCCTGCTCAATCATCCAGCGCGGTATCCCTGTTTCATCCGCAAGCTTATTCCAGCCGGAAGCTTTTACAGGATCAGACTCCATATATTGCGCATAATTCCTGCGCAGTTGAGGTATAACGGGATAGGGATGCTCCAGCCCAAGTTCAGCGGCTTCCTCCTCGCTTACAGGTACAAGCTCAGCGCCAAGCTCTTCGCCGGTCGAGAGAGATAAAAAAGCATAGGCCGGCCTGCGCTTTCTCTCTTCTACCAGCTCCTCCGGTGTAGCCGTTACCTCACCATCCATATAAAAAGGCGCTGTGGGGCCAACGGGATGCGAGCGTTCAGAGTGAGCGCCCGCATCAAAAGAAATGCCACCTGCGGGTGCCTCAATTGAGCCAGAAGGATTCACAGCTGCGACACGAGCACGCTCAGCTTCTGCCTTCTTTACAGCACCTCGTACCTCAATAGCAGAATCATTATCTATTAAAGAAATAAAAGACTTATTGCCGCCCTGCCTTGCTCTTTTGCCACGCGCTCTTTCAAGTCCTGCCACAACTACACCTCCATAAAAAGGGCCGCCCTGTAAAAGGCGGCCGTCTACCTGCGTTTTCCATTTTTATTCTTTTTTAGTTTTTCCGCTTCATAGGTGAGAACACGAGACCAGCCGGAATCTGAATCGGGATCTTTCTGCATCAGCTGTCCGTTTATGATCTTCTGGTCCGGCTCAAGCTTTATCTGATATGCCTTTTGCTTCACATCGCTCTTCCACACAAAGTCATCTTCTCCAACCTTTACATCAATCAGCATGTCGGAGACCATGCCCTGCACCTCTTTATTATTCGGTTCTCGCTGATTGTCGCTTCGGAATTGCGCCAGCCGATCATTAACCTCGTCCTTGAGAATTCCGATTTCATCGCCTTTGATTCCCGACTCTTTCGCCTTTCTCTCCACAATACTCGTAGCGTTTATATTTACCTTTACGGCTCCGGCAGGCAGCTTTTTGCCATCCTTTGCCAGATAAATATGAGAATATTCTTCGTATTTGCTTGCAGATAATCCCGCACCGAATTTCTGCCTGAAATCTTCCCACGTTGGAGCTGCACCAAAAAGCTTTCCGCCCATTTTGAGATCTGTTAGATAGCGCACTACAGCAGGGTCAGATTTGCCACCGTCTCCGCCAGTACTCTTCGGAGCCCAGTCACCGAGCTTCAACCTCCTATCCCTCATATCCTCAAGCTTCCAGGCGATACCCTCATCGTTGAATTTAGCGTTCTTAATAGCAGCGTTTATATCCGAAAGCTTCCCGCCATTGCGAATAAGCCCGATAATCTTTCCTTCTTTTTCAGAGTCAGAAAAACGTTTCTCCTGTTCCCTGTCAGACCATACCGCCTCAAAAACCTTTCGCATACCACGCTGCTCAGCAGGCGGATATGTATCACGTATTACGGCAGCGCCTGCGTTAAAATCACCGTCAGTCTGTTTATATATAGCCTCAGCTTTTATCGGCCTTGCCGCGTCTTTTACGGCCTCTTCAAGCTTTATGCGCGCCGCCGGCATAATTTCATTTTTAACGGCCTCATAATATTTCTCTGCCACAATAGGGTCCTTCTGCAAATAACCGCCGACTATGCCGGTCTGAAAATCGCTGCGCAGCCCATCAATGGCCGTCTGCCGCGTCGCCTCATCCGCGCCCCGGAGCCTAAACAGCATCGCGTCACGCGCCCGCTCAAACTGCGCATTGAAATTCGTCTGTGATGGGTCTTCTACAACAGAAGCTATTGCATTGTTCACAGTATCCTTTGTTACATTTTCCGAATGCTTATCCATCTGCTGAGCCTCCCAGACAGAGGCGCGCTCTTCGTTGGACATTCGGCTTCCGGCCACACTGCGAAGAAAAGCCTGTTTCTGCTCCGGCGTACGAAGCTTCTCAGCGCAGCGGTTCGTTACCTCTTCCAGATACTTTCCTGTATCCTCGTACATACCCTTTGCGTTGCCAAGCTGCCGGGTTGCCTTCATACCCTTGTCAGGGTCGTTCCAGTACTTATTTACATAGTCGTTCCACTCGTTCGAAGCTTCAAGCACGGTTGCGGCGTCTGCGTCCTCCTGCATCTTTGCAAACCGCGCTCCTGCTGCCGTCAGGATCTGAGCCGAAGTCTCAAGCGCCATTGCCTCGGCGCGACCGGCAGCAGCCTGAATGCGGACGCGCTCACGCCCAGCCTGCTCATTCAGCCCGGAGGCTGCATTCATAAGTTCAGCTCCGCGCTTTGCCCTGTTTATGCCGCCCATTGCAACGGCTTTATTCACATCACCAACAGAACCATCCGGAACGCCGGAAGCTATAGCCGCCTTAGCAGACGCTGTGTCTATACCGGCGCCTGCCGCTGTGGGAGATAAAACGCCGCTGTTCTGCGATTTTCTGTAACTGACAACCTTCGGCATCTTCTAACCCCCCAGCCCTGAATAAGTTTTGACTTTAGGCACAAAACCGCCAAGCTTATATTCATTCTTCTTCCACCAATCCGAATCACCGGCAGAAAAAGCGGTATCGCCCCAGCCGCCATCATCCATCTTATAATTAAAGCTTGGCTGCTGTGAGCTGCCGCCTTTGCTTTCGCCGGCAAGGCCCTTGACAGCGATACCGGTAATGCCATTGGCAACGGTGGACAAAAGCCCGGCTTTTGCAATCTTAGCCGCAGAGCTACGTGCCGAATTACCCATCTGTCTATATGCGTTTGCCGATTCCTGTCCGGACTTGAGCGCAAGCTCTGATAATTGAGAATAAAGAGCCTGCCCCTCTGTACCGGACTGGTAAGCCAAATCACCCATCTTGCGCATTGCAGAGGCCCCCATAGCGGAAACCTCAGCAGCGGACCTCAGATTTTCAGCCGCCACCTTATAGTTTTCAGACTCAAGCTGCTGCGCCTCGGCATTCATCCAATAATTTTTTTGCTGAACAAGAAGTGAATATCGCTCCTTCTGCGCCGCGTAACGTATTGAGGCCGAATCAGCCTCAATACCCTCATCAGTCTGCCGCAGAATATCCAGCACGTTTCCAGAATTTACATCAGTGCCGCCTGCCGCGGCGGCGGCACGCTGCTCACCTCGAAAGAGCCGCCCCTGCTCACGCAGCTTGCTCTCCTCCTCAGCACCGCGCCTCACTACATCCAGAGCCGAAGCCCCGATTATTCCAGCGGTTCGTAGGGAATTGGCCTTTTGAAGCAAAGCAGAGGCCGCTTCAATATCATACTGACTGGCCTTGCCCTTATTTTGCAGACCCCCTATCTCGTAACTGTACGCCGCGGAGTCATATTCTGCCTGCTCCGCCTGCGCATTCATAATCATATTTATGGCGCCGATTTTATACCGGCTGGACAAGGCAGAGGCTTCAATAAGAGCCTGCGACGCAGCAGCGTCATACTGCGCGCCGACCGCCACGCCACCGGCCTTAGCCTGATAATACCCGCCAATGCCTGAGCTTATTGACCCAAGCAGCCCAAAACCTCCGCCTGAAGTCATGAAATCACCCATTATTTCGCCTCCATTCTGCCCGAATAAAAACCTCGCCATTGACTACAGATCGCTCAACAGGCCTGAATCCGAAGCGGCTTATAAGCTTTGGAAGCGTTGAAACGCCGCTCCAATACCATGCCGTCAGGAAGTCATAGCCTGACTGAAGCAGCATAAATGCCAAGGGCGCCGCGTATTTTGTAAACTCCATCTTATATCTCGTTGCAGCCGGAACCGATAACATCCAGACATTTCCACCCTTTCCATCCAGGATACCTAAATGCCGAGATACGTCCCTGTTCATTTTTATGTCGGCAACACCAAGCAGGATAAGAGGTTCTCCATCTGGAGCTTTAAACACATATGAAAACATGGAAGACTTTATTGAATTTCGCACTGCCTCAAATGGGTCATATACGCCAAAAAGCAATTCCATTTCTCGCAGCTCTCTTTTGCGAATATTCGATGCAAACAACACAGCATCTTCTTCGTTTGCGTCCACCAGATTACAGTTTCCCTTGTAATAAATGCTATCCACCCTGCTTCACCTCCGGAGAAATCGCCAGTATATTCATCGGCAGCGGGTCAGTCTGTCTGATACATACATGCCCGCCCTTTCCCCAGTCGGCCGGGATAATTATCTCCTTTATGCCGCTCTGCAAAAGTAGACATTCACCGGACTGCGTGCCACGATGTTCAGCCAGCGTGTCCATTTTCTCAAACGAGCCGCCGAACTCTCCGCCTCGTGAATTAAGAAAACGAATTTTCGCGGACACCACACGCTTCATAGTTCCCTGATAGGCCCCGTTTGTATTTGGATATTCCAAATCAAGCGTTTCTAGCTCGGATGAATATGGAAGACCCACGGTAATCTTTGAAGCAGCAGCCGCCTTTGTAAGAGTAACGCAGCCACTTTCAACAACCTGAAGCGGCTCTACATTGCCGTCAGCCAGGATAGAAACAGCCATGCCATTCAGGTGTTCCAGGCCAGATACTGTGCTGACTGCCGCTCCTTCATAAGTTAAACCGCTGTCTACATAAAAAGAATCTCGTGCGTTTCCTTCCATCTTAGGAGACAGTCGCTCAATACGACGGGCGCCATTGCGCAGCACGGAAAAATAAACATCCGTCTGTCCATCGCCGCCCACACAGCATAGAGATTCAAAAAATCCGCCAGTCTCGTGCTGATGCCAGCCTGTAACCTCCTGCTCCTGCAGGTAGGTGCAGCCAAGCAGCTTCCCGTCGTCAGTTATGCACCAGAGAATACTGTCCGGCCAGAGCTGCCAGCCTAAATCAACAACCTTCCTCTCTTCCAGCAAATGCCTTGAAAGCAGTGATAATATCTCTGCATGATAACTGTCTGATTCCCACGAGTAGCTCATGTCGCGCACCTCGCGGCTTGTCTTCTGCACAAAAAACACGTGATTGGCAAGCACCTCAGGGGTAACATTCGCGGAACCATAATAGCTCTGTGCCCTCGCGTCAAAATTAATTGCCGACACAACACCATCCGTGCTTGATATCCTGTACTCTGTTCCGGAAGTAAGAACTATCAGAATATCCAAAGGCACAAAAGAAAGAATCTCCGACATCTTGCGCGATACCAGCGTCCTTGTGATGCCGTCATCCTGCTGAATTGGGTCTGAAACCCCAAACTGGTCATAGCTGCCTACCTTTGAGGCCCATATCGTCTGCGGCTGTTTGCGACTCCCAGCCATAAACAGCCTGTCTTGGTAAAATGCCCCGCAGCGCGGAAACCCATAATCCCCGCCCCATGCAGGCTCAGCCCAAAGCGCGGTAGCCGCACCCCATTGGCCAACAGCTACGATCTCCGTCCCCAGCGCGACAGTGCCTGATGAAACAGAGCTAATCCTTACAGACCCTATCTTCGTATGACTCTTACAGTGCAGCTGCACCGTCATTGATGACAGAGATGTAGTGGTAGCGCCGTTTGTTGTTGTGCTCTTTTCATTTGTTTTTATAGTATAAGTCGCCTTATATTCAGCAAAATCCTCGTCTTCGGTGCCCGTTATTGCAAGCTCCCTGTCTTTATCCACCGTAAAGCTCCGCAGCGTCTGCCAATCGCCGCCGGCATACCTGCGATATAAAACTATCGTGCCGCTCCACCAGTCGGATACAGTAGGCCCCTGCCCAGTAGTCACAAGCTCCCACTCGCCCCAGACAGTTATTGGACCAAGAGTTCCGGAAACATCTGTCTTTGAGGCAATAATATCGGTATCATCCACCTCACTGACGCGCTGGCGAATGCGGAACTCTCCGCCAACATGCCGTGAACTAAAAAGAGCCGCACTTGCGGTAAGTGTCACAACAGCGCCGCTTATTGTCGGCATTATTGTTGTATCGGTTGTATTCTCATCCAGAAAAGGGCCGCCTGAGGTAACAAACGGTGAAATACTCCAGCTTGCGTGCCCGCTGCGCATCAGCCTTTGCGGCTGGTGGTCCGGATGAAAAAGAAACACGGTATCGGCGCTCTGAACGCAGGTAATCTCTTCCAGCTCCGCTTCAGAATATGGAGAAAGCAGCTCATAAATATCATCGTTGTCGTTAAGAATAATCCCGTCGGGCGTCCAGAACCGGATATAATAATCACCGAATTCCATTGCATAAGTCTGACCAGATGCTGCTTTGTACTCAAAAGGCAGTAGCCTGCATTTCTTATTCGCGTTCTTTGCGTCGCCCAGATAAATCGTGCCAGGGCGGCGGGAAACCCCTCCATAAACATGACAGGTAAAATTCTTAAGCCTCGCAAGCGCCGACTGATAACGCTGCAAATCCACACGGCCATAAAGCTCCGGAGTAATCTCGCCAGACGCAAATGACCCCTGATATACATTTGCCATCAGTCGCGCCCCTCAAGCCAGGAAGAGCCAAACCAGGCAGAATTATGTGATTCATTTGCGCACAAAGCACAGGCCTCACCCAACGCCTGCTGGTACATGGCAACACAGCTCTGAGCAACTTCGCTGCTTCGCGCCAGAGATAGCGCCAGCCTAGAAGCCAACAACCACACCACCACTTCCACAAATTGCGGAGGCCAGAGCGACACATCTTCCACAGCTACACGACATTCCGCATACACACTGCCATCCGGCGGAAGATTACAGGCAATTCGCCTTTTTTCTCCAAGTGTAATAATAAAATCAGAACGCTCCGAAGAACTTTTAGCACTAAAAATTCGATTTATATTCAACGCCTCGACCGGATACACATAAAGATAATTCCAGCCTGCAGCCTTTGTTTCGCTAGATTCTATCAGCGCAATCAGACGTCTGTTAAAGCCCCATGGATGCCCAGCAAGCAAATAATCTATTACGTGCTCATAATGCATCTTGCAGATACGAGCAGTCTGACTTTCGTCTTCGAATGAAATAATAGGTTCGGCGCCGATATTCCCAAGCGCCATGTTGCAGATGTTTATGTCGGAAGTCATACCGACGCGCCTCCCTTTTATAAAGTCGGAATAAAATTAAAGGCGGGGAACAAGGCCCCCGCCCATGCTCAACAGATACGCGCAACGCGCCTGCTTTAAAAAATTAAATATCCTGCGCCAGAAATGAGGTTACCTTACCAGCGCTTACAGTGCCTTTATACTCAACCCGCAGATAGCGCTTTGCGCCCTTTGGAATACGCATTGCGGCAACGCGCCCCGTTCCACTTCTTGCTGCCGCAGCCACAGACGCCAGAACCGTTGTGGCTGTAAAGTTCTCTGTGTCGGAAGTCTGCAGCTCAAAGCCCAATGTACCAGTCAGAGCCGCCGCGATATTTACAACCAGCCACGGAGCGACATAAGCGTCACCCGCCACGCCAAGGTCCACAACATTTGTGCTTACGGCCGCAGCTGAAAGCGTCTGCTCATTGGAAAACATATTTTCTTTATCCAGTATCATCTATGCTCACCCCTTATGAAATTACCGCTTCGGTATCCAAAATCGCGTCACACTGACGAATCGGAATGCCACGGAAAGATGTAACCTCTTCGCCGGCTACCTCTTTGCTGGTCAGATAGACATTCGTCTTTGACTGGGCCTGCAAGTCGAGATATGTTGCAATAGTTTCGTTGCAGTAAATAACCTTCTTACCGCTGAAACGATTAAGCTTGTGATAAGCCTTTGTCATAAAATCAAAGAGCTTAGGAGCTGAAGAGCCCGAAAGAGCCGTTGTGTCAATATTACAGACACGAACATTCCTGCGCCAATCGCGGACTGTCAGTCCACAATCCCATGAATAGTGCGACCTGTAACCCTGATAATGTCCGCCATCTGCGTCATCGAGCGTCACCTCTCCTAAATTCTGGTGCTGGAAGCCGGCCTTGCTACCCTTAGGAAAGATGCCATGTGTTGAAAGCTGGTCCCACGTAATAAACCATATAGAGGTCTGCTTGTTTGCGGTAGAGCCGCCAGCTGAAATTACATTATCGCTGCTGTCTGCCCCTGTTGTGGCATTGTAGCGCGGAGCAAGGCCGACGAACTTTGCCGGTGAAACTATATCATCACCGTAAAAAATAGTAGAGGCCATCTCTATATTCATTGCCTCAAGAAATGCCATGTCCTCACCGAGGCGCCACTCCGCGCTGTTTCCGTTTATATGCGCCAGCTTCTTGTCAACCTCTGCGTAGGCTTCCAGCATGGCGCAGTGGTCTGTTACCTGCTTAGTCTTGCTCTTTGACGGCTGCACGCCGTAGTTGAGCAGCCTCCAAGTCGCGGACGGCAGCCCGGCGCGAACCGTTGTAAGCATACCTGTCGGCAGGTTGCCCTCCATCCAGAGCATATCTTTAAGGATTGGATTATCCTTTGAAAGAAGCTCGACTATCTTCATGATTTTGCCGTTGGGATCGCTCCTGCGTGCAAAATCCGCGAGTGTTGCTACAGTTCCAATCGTGGACATTTACATACCTCCTAATTCATTTCTCCATATATCGCCTGTGCCGCCGATACATCTGACTTGCCTGTATTCGGCACTCCGTATGCGTATTTCGCCTCACCAAGCGCCTTCCCGGCGCGGTAAAGCAGCCGGATAATCGCGGGATTAGAGGCAAGGTTTGCTTCATTCAATATATCGAATACCTCCGGTACCCCAAGCTGTGTTACCGCCTTTCTTGCCGTAGAAATTGTCGCGGCAAGATTAGCGCCGCCAAGCTCTTCGTCGCTGCGCACCTCACCCTCCCACTTGTCGATAAGGGCGTTTGTCTGCTTGTCCACTTCGGCCACGAAGCGCTCTGAGTTTGTTTTCATAAGCCGATTCTGGATGTCAATCAGCCGCTGCGCCTCTTCCTGCGACAGCTTCTTCGATGATGCCAGCTCCTTGAACTCCTTTAAGGACTCATCATCCGCCACCATGCCATCTGCCAGCTTAAAATCCGTGTATTCAAGCGGCTTTTCTGCCTCATCCGCCTTATCTGGTTCAGCTTTTCCCTCTTCGGCTTTCTCCGCGGAAGTTTCAGTTGCCGCGTTCTTTTCGGCCGCATTTTCGCCGCCAAGCAGCCCTTCACGTTTTGTCTTGCCAGCCTCCGCCGTTTCTGTGACAGTTACATCCCTTGCACCCCCTTCGCCTTTAATACCCTCTGCCGCACTGCCTGCGGCGGCTGTTTCTGTTGTTGGAGCCACAGTCGCGCTCGCCTCTGTGGCTGTTTCAGTTACAGCATCTTTATTTGTCTCCTCCATTTACAAGCACCTCCATGCTAGTTTTTTTATCTGCCTGCCGCCTCAGAATCATGCCAAGAAATCTGCCGGCAGCGCCAAAGCATTCCAGTAATTTCGCACCGCGCCGCTCGTTATCTGCTGCCTCAAGCTCATTCAGCACCCACAGGCCTATTGACCTGCGGCCCTCAAGCCATGCAGCTTCAGCAGGCTCAGTTTCGTGTATTGCCTCAAAGGTTCCGCACTCGACTAACAAGCGGCACAAAAAAGCGCGCCCATCCTCTGTTTCAGACAGTCGCGCCAAGCCTTCCTTATCCTGATTTTGCCATAGCTGCACAAGCTCTTCCTTACTCTTTATCATGCGCCACCGCCCATCCCCTCGGCCATTCCGGCGCCAACATCAGCCAGAAGATTGCTTGCGGTGCCATCCGCTCTCATTATTGGAGTATCTCCCATCTTCTTCATTGCCTCAGGTGCGGTTTTCAGCAGCTCCATCATCTGAGCCTGCTTTTGTGCCTCCTCCTGTGCCTGGGCGCGTGTTTGACGCGTCATCTCAACCTCCTCCTCGCTGTAAATGCAATCTGGCGGAACATCGATAAAGTTTGCGTAAGACCTCATAGTTTTATCTATGTTTATGAGGTCAAGTACTTCAGGCTTTGCCTGTGCAACATTAGCAATGAATCCAACATACTTTTCGATAGAGGCCGTTCTCCGTGTATTAAGTGCCAGCATAAGCGGAGAGGTGTATTGAACTGACAGCTCTCTGCCAACTAACACCTCTGGCGGCTCCGGCAGCCTTCCAGCTCTGGCTTCAATGGCATAAATACGGTTAATTGACGGCCGTAAAATCTCACGATCAAGCCGCTGAAGCACAGGCCCTATCATGCTGCTCTTTTCAGCTATCATTTCCTGTATCTCTGTCGCGGTTTTCTGCGGGTTCTGGTCGGCACGGTCAAGGATAGCCATAAAGAGCTGTGTGTAAAATGCCCGCTTAATACGCTCTTCCGTAACTACTATATCCTGCATTGCGCCATTGAGGTCAAATTGTACGTTTAACACCGGCTGTACCGGCGCTGCGCTCGATGCTGATGCAGGATCGTAATACACACGTGAGCCCGGCAGCATGTTGAATGTATCTTTCATGCTGGTTGGCACCTGCATAGGCGGCTGAACCGTCAGCTGCCTTGCCGTGGTCTTATCCCGCTCCATCGCCTGCAGCTGCGCCGCGTTGCCAAAAGCCGTTTCTCCTGGCCCGTAACCGTAAACATCGCGTCCGACCTGATACCATCTGCCGCCTACAAACGGCAGCTCATTGTGCCCGCCGACCTCAAGCACATCAAAACCCTCGTCAAGCCAGTAACAGGATAAAAACTCGAAATCGCCTGCGAGCTTAACCGGTATTCGCCCATCGTTCGGAGCGATAAGGTGATGAACATTAAACTCAACAGCCTCATCACCACGAAAAGCGCGAAGGACATTTCCCGGACAAGCTTTTTCGCCGAAGCGCTGCACAAGCTGCTCCGGAGTCATTTTCAGCGACCGCATAAATTCGTTGATTACGCCGCGAAAATCCTGAGATATGCAATATTCGCCAGTCTCTTGAGGAATACAGACAAAAGGCCTTCTGTCGTCCTCCAGAATCAGAAAGCCTCCCGTGCCGTAGGGGCCCAGATTGTTGTAGGTTTCGGCATATGCGTCATATACGCCACAAGCCAGCATATCCGCGTTCATGATTTCCTCGCAGTCTATGCAATAGCGGCGCACCTCCTGCAGCTCGTCCACCTTAGGATCCGGGTCGGCCAGGTGGTACCATTGTTGATTAGGAGATGTCAGTCCGGATTGCAGCCCAGCAGAAAGCACCTGCACAGCATAAAGCGGAGTATCGTTATATAAGGCTCTCCAACTCCTGCGCCCCTGCCTGTTGCACTCCTGAAAATAGCCGAATATCGGAGCTACAACCTCCTGTATCTGCCTCCAGCGTGGCTCCCAATCCTGCCGCACTGACAGCATGTTGCTTCGGCGCCGTTCCAGCGCCCTTTTTACAGCTCCGTTGTCTTCCATGTTCTTCACATCCCGAGAAGCTGCTTACGCTGCACGTTTGCCGCCCCCAGCTTGCCGCCATCCGTGGCATCTGTTGAGGCTACGCCGACGCGGCGCTTCTTTTTACCCTGCTCAGCATCTCCATACATCGCCTGCGCCGTATCAGAAAAACTGTCTGACTGGATATTTCCCGCTGAACGGTTTGGCTGACTCGCCGCATCGTTGGCCGCCTTTTCAGCCGCAAGCTGCTTCTGTTTTGCCAATTCCGCAGCCTGACGTTTTGCCTCCTCGGCAGCCTTTCGCTGCTGCTCTTCCAGGGCTTTTCGCTGCTCCTCCGCAAGTCGCGCCTGCTCTGCCGCAGCAGCCTTGTTATCCTGATCTATCCACGGGTTCACAGTCGAATAATAATCAGTGCCGTCCCAGAGAGACCCCCCGTAGGATGTACTCTTTATCACATTTTGCATCACATTCGGATCTAGATTGCCATTCTGCATCTGCTCATACGCCAGCTTGCTGTAATAAATATAATCAGAATTGCTGCGAGTGCCGTCTATATTATATAAATCTCTGGTATCAGCCTTGATATTGCCGTTACTCCCCACATATAGATAATAGGCATTGTCAGGCTGATATGATTTAGTATCAACGTAATTCCACAACTTATTAAAGTCACCAGATTGGAACATGGGATACACTTTTTCGTTATAATACCTCTGAAAATATTTGTCTACAGCCATCCATCTACCCTCCCAGCAGCCCCTTCTTCTTGGTAGCCGCATCGTTTGCAACGAGCAACCCGTCTGTTGCATTTGTATTTTGATAACCCAAAACCGCGCGCCTTTTCTTTTCCAACTCAGTCATTTGATTCACCTCTTTAGTAAGGTTTTCCTCATAAGTAGGCGCAACCATTGTCTTTGAATCTATCTGCTCCTGCTGCAGCTCAAGAGATCGCTGCGCAGTATCCCGCTGCGCCTTGGCAGCCGCCTCCTGCTGCGCAAGAGATGCCTTGTTATATTCATTCTGCCAGATATTCTGTTGCTGCTGGTACTCCAGCTGTTTTGTCTGATATTCCTCCTGGAGCCGATTTGTCTCAGCCTGCAGCGCCTCCTGTTTCTCGTAAAGCGCAGCCTGCGCGGCAGCCGCCTCCTCCTGATATTTCTTTTGCTGATAACCGCTATAAATAGAGGCCCCCGCCCCTATGATTCCAGCGCCTATAATTGCAGCCCCCACACCCATACAATCAGCCCCCTAACCCCAAAGGGTCATAATTTTGATACTCGCTGCTCTTACTACTACCTGTTGAGGTGTATCGAGCATAGCCTGTTTGAGCCTTTAATACCTCTGCACCGAAAGTAAGTGCCAGAGCGTCGGCCAGGTCTGGGCTCGCCAGCCCCCTCTTTTTCATATCCACTTTTCTTTCCAGCTGAATCTTGCCCTTACCGTTGATAGAATATTCGGGGCCAACTAAATCGTCACGCAGGTCATTTTCCGGCGGAAGCGCGCCGCCATCCGCCAGCCACTTGCGCATTTTGTACCACACCTCGGCGCGCCTATTAAAGCAGTTATCCAGCAGCGAAGCATTGCCAGCGTAGAACGGTATAGGAGTGCGGTTCTGTAGGCGCAGAGAGCTCATAACCGCCTCGCCTACGCCTGTTGCATCTACAATCACACCATCTGCCTTGTGCTCATCCCAGAGGCTGGCCACCTTATCCGCAAGCTCCTCCGGCCTGATACCACGCACCGTAAATAGCAACCTGCTGCAGAGCCCCTGCCGCAGGAAAATAACGCTTCTGTCGCCCCCGAAGAGCGCGACATCCACCCCCAGAACCTTCGGCGCAAAACTATACATATCCGCCCTTAAGTGCTTACCCATCGCCGCCTCAACGACATCACCCGGCATAAACTGCACATCCGACGCGTGAGGGAACTCCCCCAGCACGCGCACCCGGTACATATCGCTGTCCTCGCCGTACTCGCCGGCGATTTCCTGCGCGTATGCCGGAGAGACCCTCGGAGAGTCCAGGCACGAGAACTGAAAGCGCGTCCAGAGGTCGCGGTTTTTATGATGACTGTTGTAAAAGTAGCCGGTAAGCCTGGTGGGGTTCGCCGCCATGAGGATTCGCGCACCATCCGTGGAAAGCGCGCCGCGGGCGACTTCGAAGACTACCTCGGGAATGCCGGAAGCTTCATCTATAAGAAATATCATGTGCTCCGCGTGAAAGCCCTGCAAGGCTTCGGGATTCTCTTTGCGCCCCGTTCTGGCGGCAACGAATCCTGGAGTACCCTCAAGCGTTATCTTGTCATTCTTTATCCTGATGGCCGAACGCCACGGCTCAAGCATCTGTGCGCGCCATTTTTCTATCTCCGGCCAGAGGATATCCGACAACTGGTGAGCTGTAGGAGCCGTCGCGGGGATCTTGACATCCCAGAAGCAGCAAAGCGCCCAGAGGGCGATCCACGAAAAAAGAGTAGACTTTCCCGTACCGTGGCCGGAACGAATGGAGACCCGCGCCCCTGGAGAGGCCATCGCCTCAAGCACTCCGCGCTGCTGTTCCGTCGGCGCGACGCCTAGGCATTCGACGACGAAATCATAGGGAGAGACGCGCCAATGCTCCACAGCCTCGTTAAGATCCCGATAGGCCATCCGCCACACTCCCTGGGCCCGACTTACGGGCCTCGATCTGCTGCAAAATCACCGCCGGCGATACATTCACGTTTACCTCTGTATCTGGCTGCTTGAGCCCCGATATCTCAGCCAGCAAACGCGCAGCGGCTATAGGATCGTGCATCTCCACCTCGAGACCGCCGTCAGAATGCTCTGTCGGCTGAATTGCCTTTAACTTCTTGATCGCGCCGTCCGCTTCGTCAGTCAGTCCGGTCGTCGGCACTAAAAGCAGATCGCCGAAGTCAAGTATCTGCTGTCCGCCATTTTTCTCGGCAAGCTCTTTTAACACCTCTTCGCGGCGGGGATCGCCTTTGCCGGGCGAAATGTGTACGATATCAGTCAGGTTCGTACTTACGATCCCAAGCATACGGCGCATGATCGTCTCGCGGACCTTCTCTTTATCGAACCCAGAAGCTTCAAGCGCTTCACGGCGCAAATCCTTGATACGACTGATAATATTAAGCTTTCTTAAGTTTTGACTGGCAATAACGGCGGCGGAACTTCTAATCTCAGTATACCCGGCGCGGACGACAGCCTCAGTCCCGTTGCCCCGGCATTCACCGACATAAAACTGACAAAATCGCTCTTGCATCTCGCTAAGCGCCATCCGTACCGCCTCCTTTCTATAAGTAGAAATAAAAGATATGAGATATGACACACACAAACAAGACGAGAGCCGCCTCCCTGACGGAAAAAGCGGCTCTCGTTCCCTGTGTCTATTTACGGTAAATTCCATTGTAAAAATTATAGCAGAAAAACTTGCCAAAAGATTTGCAACAATTCAAACACAATTTGACCTTTGACTTTTTGACCAATACGCAAGGAATGACACTACGAGTATAGCTTTCCTTTTAGTTTTTTGCGCACAAGTTCATTTTAGCCTGCCAGCTCTCCAGTCTTCAAGTAACGACTGAACATTCAAAATCTGCCGATAAAGATAGCTGAGCGCGCTGCGGGTGTACCTGTAAACATTACTTTCGCTGAACATTAGTTCATGAGCGACATCGGGGACATCGAGATTTTGCCAGTAGCGTAAGGCAATCACTCTGCGCTCGGCGGGCGGCAGTTCGTAATAAGCCGTATAGATACTGTCAGCAAGCGCCTGAAGCTTCCGTAGTACGGAGTCGTCATACCGCTCAAGATACCTCTCGGCGGCGCCGTAGGACGCGCCTCCGCCGTCCACCCGTTCGTCGAAGATACAGCCGCCGCCGGCAAGCGCCTGTGCATCCAGCATCAGCTTGTAGCTGTCATAGTCCTTCTTGATGGCTGGAAAGTCTCGGATAGCGACTTCGGCCATTCGGTGTTTGTATGAGCTCATTTTTATTCTTACCTCCTATCCTATATGCTCGCTATATGTTCGCAAATGTGTTCGCGCCATTAAAGCTTTGCCATTGCCGATAAAAATTGGACTGCGAACATTGCGAACACACAAACCCCTTTATTTTAGAAAAACATTTAAAAGGTAAAAATTTCTATTTATAGCGCGTTTTTTGTGCAACCCGTTCGCAAGGTACAGCTATCCCCTGTGATACCAAGGCTTTTTTTATGCGAACACATTTGCGAACAGTTTTTTTATATGTTCGCGCATATTTTGCGCGTCCTTACTATTACCGGTTTTTCCGTGCGAACACATCTTTATGTACCATTTGAAGTGTTTGCGTTCGTTTTGTCATGTTACGGTTTATGCAGGTCCGTAAATATTGTGCGCTTCGGCGGTACGCGCCACATTCTCGCGTTGGCGTGTCCCATCGGCTTTGAAGTCTCGCCGGTGAGCTTCGCAAGCACTTTGCCGGCTTTGATCAGCGTCCCCGTTTTGATGTCTCCTGGAGGATAGCCGCATTCGTACAAGATTTGCGTCGTCGTTTTCAGCTCCCACAGCTCGCGCATACATTCCCATTCAAGACGCGAGGCGATTATTTCTTCGACGCTTGAGGGGACCTCGAACTCGCGGTTCTGTTCGGCCAGCATCGCGTCCTCTTCTTTCGTCAGCCACCACTGGTATTCCTCGTTATCCGGCTCTTTGAGGTGCATCAGGTAGTAACGTTCATATACTTCGCGCCACATTTGCTGCATTTCGCCGCGGTCAAGGGCGGCTATCTTATCCAGCGGAATGCACCACCAGCGGGCGTTGCCAGTGTCATCGATGAGGAACTGCCGCTGGTTCACCGTCGCGCCGTAGATCGTGCGGCGCTGGAAGTCGGACTCTTTGCGGCTCCAGGGCATACGTATCTTGTCCGAGCCGCGCGTAAGAAAGGCTTTGAGGATGGGGACCTCCGAACGGCTGAAGGTTCCCTCCAGCTCGCCGTATTCCACCCCCCACGCCGAGATGGCGGCTTTTACGCTGTCTTTGTCTTTTAGGTTCAGGCCGACGCCTTCGGAAAAGAAATCGTCTTTGCCGAAGAGGGTTCTGAACCAGGTGGTTTTTCCTATGCCTTGGCCGCCGACGAAGGTCAATACGCCACGGCAGCGAAAGCCGCGCTTCATGAAGACGGCGGCCACGCCGGAGATGAGCCAGCGGCGCACAAGGGTCTCTTTGAAGGGGCGAGGAAAGTATTTTTCTTCCACAAGCGAATCAAAGACGTTCCGGATGCGGCACATTCCGTCCCATGGCTCGGAGAGTATCCAGTCTTTGACGGGATTGCTGATATTCTGCGAACCGATATTGGAGATGAGCGGTTCGATGTCGCTCTTCGGCAGCCGCCAGCGCGAACAGAGGGAGAGAATCTCCCCAATTGCGGCGTTTTTCGCGTTGTCGCCGCAATAGACGCGCCCCGGCATGGAGAAGATCTCTTCTTTTTTGATCTCGTTGTATTCCACCGTCATTCCCGCGAAGGCCAAAAGCGCCCGTAGATTCTCCACCGTGCCCAGGGGCCGGCCGCCCTCGGAGAGGTCCACGAACTGCGGTTCTGAGTGCTTCAGCCTATAGAGCCCTTTGTTTTTGAAGGCCGCGAGTTTGCGCAGCATGAGGGCTTGGCATCTCTTGAGGCCATGCTTCGCCGTGTAGTCGTTCCAGTCAGTTCCGCCGTCTTCTTCGTCGAAGTCAGGATAGACGAACGGAATGCCAGTCTCTTCAAAGACCCTAATCGCGGCGTTTACCCCCGGGTTGCCGCGCGAACGGTGGTCGTTGTCGGCCGCCACGACAAGCTCGCGCTCCGGAAAGAGACGCTGTATATTCCGCGCCGCCGGCAGCAGGTTGCCGCAGTTGAGGGCGATGATGACGCTCTCGCCGGTGGCATCCGCTACGGAGCACCCCGTAGCCCAGCCTTCGACAAGCCAAACGCGGGAGGATAGCCTCCGCGTCTGGCTTTGAAAGAAGTCTTCCTCTTCCGCAAGGAGAAGCTCTTCTCCCCCTTTATTTACCTCCCCCCTCGCGACAAGCAGGCCGAAGTTGCCGGTGATTGGCGCTGCCGTTTGCGGGCGCTTTATCCCCTGGGACGTTATCGTTTGGATATTGACGATCTCGCCGTCAGGTGCAAAAAGCGGATAGATCAGCTCGCTGCCCAAAAGACGCGCGCCGTAAACATTGCCAAGCCCCTTTTTTACCGCGTAGCCGTGTGCGGCGTCCGCCGGCGTAGAGGCCTCCCATTTCCGGAGCGCGAGCACCGACGCTTGGGCGCGAGAGAGGGCCTCCTGTCGTGCTCTCTCCGCCTTTTCCGTCTCCCACCGTTGAACCATAGCCTGTTTCTCTTCGGCGGACATAGTGTCGTATGACGCGCCGTCTTTTTTGTGCGGTTCCCATATATGCCACTCGTCGGTTTTCCAGTTGTGTAGCCAGCCCCGATACCACTCGTCGGGAAAAACCTTATATTCGCCGTTGTTGGAACCGCGCTTATCGCCCAGGAGCGTAACGCGGTGCTTGCGGCCGTCTATCTTGAGGCCCTTGTCTTCCGCGAAATAGACTCCCTCGGAATTGAGGAAATCCAGGAAGTCCCGTTCTATATCGTTAATACTGCAACCCAGTTCCCTCACCTACCCCTATATGCTACTGATGCCAAATATGCCAGCGGTCTGTGCTCAGTATTTTTATCCCCCTTTGTCTCTACCGCGCCTCCACCGCAGGCCCCCAGCAGCATCGCCCGAACCGCCGGCAGCCGTAACAGCCCATCTCCCTGTACGGCTTGCGCGCAGGCGCCGCGCGCCCAACATACATCTCAACCCCGGTCCTACGGCAAACCGCAAAAAACGCCGGCTCTCCAGACAACACCCGCCGCAAAACATCCGCCAGCCGCACACCCAAACCACGCCTAATCATCGCAAAAAGCCCCCTCCGGCCACGCACGCAACTCCACAACATCTGGCACAACACAGCCGTGGCATAATCGTTCGCAGCTATGGCAGTGGATCGCTAGCCTGGCGGTCATGTCAAGATGCCATGGACCCAAGTCTCTTACGCAGATAATCTTCATCTTTTTTTGGCTGTCGGCAGAATGGCATGATACTTGATACATCCTGACATATGGATGCAGAAGTCGCCACAGACACCAGCGGAGCTTATTTAACAGTTTACGCATCTCCAAGTACCCCCTCCGGCGCCGTCTCCGCAATCCTTAAAACACGCCTTGCAAAATATTTATACGAACGCAGCTCGCTCCGCACCTCGGCAAGCTCCGCTTTCAACCCCTCCGCATCCGGGCAAACATCCCCTCGCGCGGCTTCCTCCGCCGCACGCGGCCGCCACCTCGCCTCAAGCTCATCGATTCGCCTGCGCAGCTGCATATTATTCTTCATAAGCAGCGCATTCAGCGCCTTCAGCACAGCAGCTTCTTCCCCATACGAGCACATAATATTCTCCATAAAAAAGCCCCCTAGCCCTTCACAATCCGCCTGCGCTGAATGCCGCGCTTACGCATAATCTCCTCAACATCCGCCACCCACCAGCGCGCAGGCGCGTTCGGCACCGGATTGCCGTCCTTACCCACAGGAGACGCCACCCTCGCCGGGGGAGAGGCTAGCGCGCCAACAAGCCTATCCCAACTGCTAGCCCCTATCTCCCACGCCGCCGCTATATCCTTCTTAGTCACGCTCCCCTCCCGTGGCCAGGGAGCATACACCGCAACAGGCGCCGCAGGAACGTCCGGAGCAGCCGCAGCCGCAGACGCCGCCACAGAACCGGCATCGCACAACTCGCCG
>JAVVPF010000037.1:0-1749 GCA_036655895.1 Cloacibacillus sp.
GGTGATGGCGGGCGTCGAGGCGCCGCGTGAGGCGCGCCCAAACAGTCACGTCGCCTTCCGCGCGGCGGCCGTCAAAACGGACGGCAAGCCGGCGGATGTGAAAGAGATGAAATATTCGCTCTTCCGCCGCGTGAGACAGTCCGTCCTCTTTGAAAGCGAGGGCCGCATGTCGCGGCGCACGCAGGAGCAGCTTATCCCGCGCGCGCAGGGCGTTATAAAGCTCACGGCGGGCGCAGGCTCCGCCTCCGCATCGCTGAAAGAGGCGGGAGAGTATCTGCTCCGCGTTGAGACGCCCGACGGCAAATCACGCGCCTCAGCCTCCATCTTCGCCTACGGAAAAGGCGGCGCGGAGGGCCAGTATGCCCCCGAGATGACGGAAATAACGACGGACAAGAAAATTTACAAAGTCGGAGAGACGGCGAAGGTAAAGATAAAAGCGCCGTTTGAGGGTGCAGCGCTGCTTGACGCGGAGACGACCTCCTCCGTATGGAGCGAAAGCCGCGCGATAAAGGGCAAAGAGGCGGAGTTCTCCGTCAAGGTGACGGAGGCGATGAGGCCAAACGCGTGGCTCACCGCGCAGGTGGTGCGCCCGGCTCAGAAGGACGGCGCTCCCGCGCGCGCCTTCGGCGTGACGCCGCTTTTAGTGGACAATTCGCAGAACCGCCTTTTGGTGACTTTCGATAAAAAACCAAAGATAGAGCCGGGCAAAAACGAAATTTCGCTTACGGTGAAGGATGCCGCAGGCAAGGGCGTGACGGCTGACGTCACGGTGATGCTTGTGGACGAGACGGTGCTCGGCCTCACAGGATATAAGAGGCCCGACCCGTGGAACTGGTTCACAGGCCGCCGCCAGCTCGGCATGGAGACTTACGACCTTTACGGAGCGCTGATAACCCCAGAATCCGGCGCCACCCCGCTTCTTACGGCTGGAGGCGGCGGCATGGCGGACAACATGATGATGAAGTCGAGCCTCAGTCCCGTGCAGGCCCAGCGTTTCAAGATGCTCTCAATAACAAAGAGGACTCGGACTGACGCATACGGCAAATGCGCCGTAACGATGGACGTACCGGAATTTTCCGGCAAAGCGCGCCTCACGGCGGTAGCCGCCACCGCACAGGCGGAGGGCGCGGGCGACGCCGCCGTGCAGATAAACCGTGACATAGTGACAGAGCCTTCGCTTCCGCGCTTTGCCGCTCCCGGCGACAAATTTGAGGCCCCCTGCCGCCTATTCAACATGACCGACAAACCCCTAACCGTGAAGCTGACAGTAGAAAGCGCCCCGGGTGAGGCGCGCCTTGCCGCGCAAAAGGGCGGCGCGCGCACAGTTACGATAAAAGGCAAAGAGGCGGCCGTCATTCCCCTTTCATTTGAGGCGCATGGTATCGGCACGGCGAAGATAAGCTACACCGTCTCATGGGGCGCGCAGAAGAACGCATCGGCAAAAACAGTAATAGAGCTGCCCATTCGTCCGGCGGCACCACGCGTCTTTGAAAGCGGCTCCACTGTGCTGAAGCCGGGTGCAAAGTGGAGGTTTGCCGCGCCGGAGCCTGGAAAGCGCGGCCCGGAAAACTTTGCGGAGAGCGTCGTCATGCTATCTGCGATGCCGCAGGTCTCGCTTGCAAAACTCGCGGACTTCCTCGTCACATATCCGTACGGCTGCTTTGAACAGACCGTGTCGTCGGCCTGGCCGCTGCTGGTTCAGCCTGAACTGGTAAAATACATCGACCCTGCGCTTGCGGACAAGGCGGC
>JAVVPF010000037.1:1848-26174 GCA_036655895.1 Cloacibacillus sp.
GGTGTCGTCGGCCTGGCCGCTGCTGGTTCAGCCTGAACTGGTAAAATACATCGACCCTGCGCTTGCGGACAAGGCGGCGCTTGCATCACGCATCGCAAAGATAGAGTCTTTACAGAACTACGACGGAGGCTTCCCGCGCTGGAGCGGCGAAAACACCTCACAGCCGTGGGAGAGCCTCTACGGCGCGCACTTCCTGCTTGAGGCAGCGCGCATGGGACATAAAGTCTCGCCCGACGCACGCCGCGCCGCCGTGGATTACGCGCGCGCCCTGCTGCCGGTCATGCCCGATTCCGACACCGACGCCGCGTGGCGTGAAACTCTGACGCGCAGAGCCTACGCCGCCTTCGTGCTTGCGCTTGCAAAAGAGGCGCCGCTTGGCTGGATGGAAAGCCTTCACGAAAAAATAGGGCAGATGGATTCATCGGGGCGGCTATTGCTTGCCGCAGCCTACGCCGCGGCTGGAGAGAAAAAAGAGGCGGCCGCAATACTTGGCAAAAAGGCGCCAGCAATGAAAGACATTCCCGGAAAGAACGTAAATTATGACTCAAAGCTGCGCAGCGACGCGCTTTCGCTGCTTGCGCGCACCTATATCGACCCCGCGGGCGCGGAGGCGGCAGCCGCAGCAGCGGAGCTATTGTCGAAAATAAAGGCGTCTGCGGTCTACAACACTCAGGAGGGCGGATTTGCCATGGCGGCCCTTGGGCGCTGGTTCGCCGCCCAGCCGCGCGAGGGCGCGCCCGCAGGCATTCTGATGCGGGAGCCGGCGCAAAAGAACGTAGGCTCCGTCACCGCTAAAAACAGGACTGTCGTCACTACGGAACCAGGCTCATACCTTGCGGACAACAACGGCAGCGCGCGGCTTTACGCCGCGTGGAGCGCCTCGTACATCCCCGCGCGCGCGGTGCCGCAAAAAGACGACGGCATAGAGATACGCCAGCGCATAGTTGAACGCGGCGGCAGACCGCTTGGCAAAGAGACTGTTCGCGGAGCGGCGCTCACCGCCACCGTGACGATAACGCCAAAGGCCGGCGCGCTGCGCGGAGTGGTCGCCGTCATGCCGCTTGCCGCGGGTTTTGAGATAGAAAATCCCCGCCTCACAGGGGCAAACGAAGAGACGCCGCGCGGCGTGCGCTCCGAGATCCGCGACGACAGGCTCATCCTTTTCATAGAAGAGCTGAAAAAACCCCTCGTTTGGCGCTACTCGTTGCGCGCCGTCACCGAAGGCCGCTTCGCCTTCCCGCAAATCAGCGCCGAATGTATGTACGACCCCGGTATATCGAGCGTCAGCGGCGGCGGGACCATCAAGGTAAATGCCGCTAAGTAAACCATTCAAAAAAGCGGCGCAACAAATATCTGTGCCCACGAAACACCTCTGCAAAAGGATGACGAAGGCGGAAAAAACCGCCGCCGTCATCCTCCTTGCGGCGCTTCTCATAAGGGGGCTGCTTGCCGCCTCTTTGCCTATGGAGCGCATAAAAGACCGCCCCGCCTCGCTTGTCGTGACGGACAAAGAGGGCGCGCCTCTGCGCGGCACGCTCGCATCAGATGGAGAATGGCGGCTTCCCGTACCGCTGGCGGAGATGGGTAAATGGATGCCGGCCGCGGCGGTCGAAATCGAAGACCGGCGCTTTTACAGCCACATGGGCGTAGACCTTCCCGCAATCTTCCGCGCGCTGCGCCAAAACATCGAAAACGGGCGCGTCGTCTCAGGCGCGTCCACGATAACGAGTCAGGTGATACGCCTCTCTGTCGAGCGAAAGCGCACGCCTGTTAACAAAATACTGGAATTTATCCAGGCCACTGCGCTTGAATCGCGTCTTACCAAGGAAGAAATACTTGAAATATACCTGAACAGCGTCCCCTTCGGAGGCAACACAAGGGGCGTCGAAGCCGCGGCGCGCACATGGTTTGGCAAACCGGCGAAAGAACTCTCGCTTGCAGAAGCGGCTCTGCTTACCGGGCTGCTCAGAGGCCCCGCCTATTACCGTCCGGACCGCCATCCGCTGCGCGCGCGCGAACTGCGCGACAGGCTGATAGATACGCTGCGCGAACGCGGACTTGCCACAGACGAGGAGGCTCGGCGCGCAAAGAGCGAGCCTCTGCCTCAGGCGCGGCAAGCGATAGCCTCCGCTCACATACAGGCGGCGGCAAAAGCGGCACAATACGGAGAGGCGCGAAAAAACCTTGACTCTTATGGGCGCTTTCGCTCCACGCTCGACACTGGAAAACAAAAAATGCTGCTCGCGGAGCTGCAAAGGCTCACAGCCCGCATGGAGCCGGGAATCACGGCGGCGGCGGTGCTCGTTGAGAATAAAAGCGGCAAGGTGCGCGGTTACATTGGCAACGCAAAAGAGGGAACAAACTTCGCGCAGGCGTGGGTAGACTGCGCCGCGTCGCCGCGTTCGCCCGGTTCCGCGCTCAAACCATTCGTCTATGCGCTTGCCTTTGAATCTGGGGCGGCGGCGCCAGATACGATGATAGCCGACGTGCCCTCCAACGCGGCAAACGGCGGGACACGAAACTTTGACAGGCTCTTTCGCGGCCCAGTCTCCGCGCGCACGGCCCTTTGCGATTCGCTCAACGTGCCGGCCGTGAAGATGCTGCAAATGGCGGGGATGGAAAATACGCTCGCGCTCCTTCAGCGCCTCGGCTTTAAATCGCTGACAAAAGAGGCCAAATGGTATGGAGAAAGCCTGGCACTCGGAGGCTGCGAAGTCTCTTTGCTGGAACTGGCGCGCGCCTACAGAACTCTCGCAAACGGCGGCGCGGACTCGCCTCTTTTATGGAACGAGCGGGGCAGACCGGCCAGCGGGAGTCAAGTAATCTCAGAGGCCGCGGCGGCGCTCACGCTTGACATATTAAAAGATACGCGGCGCAACCTGCCTACCTTCGGAGAGGCGGACGCGGACGGAAAAATCATCGCCTTCAAGACGGGCACCTCCTACGGCCTGCGCGACGCGTGGACCGCGGCGGTAACCCCGGAATGGACGCTCATCGTCTGGGCGGGCGACCCAAGCGGCAAGCCGCACCGCAGCCTCGTTGGCCTCTCGGCGGCAGCGCCCGCGGCCGTCAGCATAATGCTCAAACTGACGCCAAAGGGCGCAAAATGGTTCGACCTTCCGCCGTCCGTATCAAAGGCCCAACTCTGCCCGCTCTCCGGCGCGCCAAGAAACCAGTGGTGCCCCCAGAGCAAAACCGGTCTTCGCATCGGCGGCATCTCAAACAGCGAACCGTGCGCGCTGCACGTTATGAAAAACGGCGAAATAAAGACAGAATGGCCGGAAGAGCTGGCGCGCTTTTTCGCAAACCGCGGCGGAGCGCAGCGGGCCGGCCTTGTCATAACCTCGCCAAAAAACGGCGCGGCCTACTTTATCGCGGCCGAAAAACTGCTCCTCACATCAGAGGGCGGGCGCGGCCCCGTCTACTGGTTCGCAGATGGAGAGCTGATAGGAACGGTGGACGGAGGGAGCTCCGTCTCATGGACGATGAAGCCCGGAAAACATAAAATCTCCGCCGCCGACGAATACGGCGCCTCAGACGAAAAAGAGATAACGGTGAGAAGCCTAAAAAACTCCGAAACCGACGACCTTCCTCTGCTTGAAGAAAATTGACTTTACAAATCTACGCCGCGCTCTTTAGTGCGTGCAGCGCCATGTCCTATATTTCTTGACAGCCTCCATGTATGCCATCTGAATAGCCTTCTGCGACGAGCCAAGGTACGAGGCGCGTATAAGTTCCAACAGTTCTGTGTCAACCTCCGCCAATGACCTGCCAAGCAGGAGCTCGCGTATAAAGGTATTAGTTGCGGGCAGCAAGACCGTAACATCAAGGTCAACTATCGTTCCGCTTTCAGCATCAACGATAAAAACTATAAAAAAATGAGAAAAACGCGCGGTAATCGGATTCTTCTGCTGAGTACGCGCATTCCCCGTTATACAAAGTTTTTTTATCTGCAAGAAACTCACTCCTTTTGTTTCAGTGAAAAAGTTATCTCCACATGATTTTATTATAACGTGAGGCGCGAAAAAGGGCAGGCTTTTCTTGATATATTTAGTTAATATTAATCAATCATATACCACTCTTTACATAAGATATTTCGCTCTATAATGACCCTTTCATAGGTGATCCGTCGGCTAAATGGTATGATTAGAGCGAGAGCTATGGTTCATTTTTAACTAAGTCGATTCTTGGAGGCGTCACATGAATAAGAAAACTTTTTTATTTGGCGGTTATTCACAGTTCCCACAGGGCACACCGGGACATGAAATCTACAAGTATTTTGGCATTGGTTTCGAAGTAGATCCTGATACGTGGGATATTGTGGACGTGTCATCTACCTTCCTCACTGATTTAAGCTCAAAATTCCTCTGTTCTATATTCGTCGGAAAGAATATTAAAAACAGCGGCGTTGCAGAGGGCATCAAAGAATTTGAGGCGAGATATTTTTGCAAGGGAAAGAAAACCATCATAGCAGCCATAATTGACGCGGAAAAAAGTTACTTGAATTTTTTAACGCAATAGCTGACGCGGCAGAACCGGCTGTAGTTCGTTTGCAGTCACGCGTATTTTATTCCCACCACCGAGCGGCCTCTTGAGAGGAAACAAAGGCTCCCAGAGCTATTTAAGTTTAGTCTTAAATCGGCTCTGGGAGCATTATCGGTGTATGACAGGTTAGATACCGGTCGGCGGTTCTAAGGAGACGACAGCTCTTTTAATCTTCGTTCATTCTGCTCTCAGCTTGATAGACGCGCCCCTCTTTCATCACAAAGGCGCAGTCTCTCAGTGCATCAGGGTCTGTCAGCAAATTTCTTTTCCAGCCTGCAATATCGGCATATTTCCCTGGCTCTAGAGTACCGGCCTTGTCCGCTATCTCGCATATCTCCGCGTTAACTTTGGTTGCAGCGTGAAGGATGCGGAAGGGGTTCATTCCATTACTAAGCCACGCGTTGTATTCCCATCCGCACTCATGGTTGTTGTGGACAGTCACCAAATCGGTCCCATATCCCAATTTTATATTGCTCCCTATTATAATTTCTCTGCCTTTCTGCAAGCGCTCCTGGTACAGCTCCAGCTTTCTCCTAAAAAATGGATCTTTTTTGGCCATGCTCTTTGAATCAGGATGTATCACATCTTCGTAGGGACAGAATGTAGGAACAAGATAGGTCCCTGTATCCTCAAACATTTTTGCCGTTTCTTTATCCATCAAAGAGCCGTGTTCCATTCCTGTTATCCCAAAACCCATCAGTTTCTGCATTAGGGCGGGAGCATAAACATGAGCCGTTGTGGATATTTTGACCTCTTTCGCCGTATCAAATATCGCTTTGAGTTCAGCGTCGTTCAACTGTATATCCTCAGGGCTGTCATTGGGAGAGGCAAAACCACCCGTCGCCATTATCTTTAAGAAATCATATCCCATTTTTCGTTCCCGACGGACAATTCCGGTAAAGAAATCAGCTCCATTTCCAATCGCTGGATAGAGACTTGCCATATAGTCGGAAAGATAAGGATTATTTCTCACTACCTGCGTCATATCCCCGTGGCTTCCCGGGGTGCAGATGACATGAGAGGATACGACCATTCTCGAACCTTCGATATGCCCCTCTTCAATGGCGCGCTTCACATCCAGTTCGTAGGCCTCTCTGGCCCACCCAAGAGAACGTATGGTAGTAAATCCGCCCAGCAATGTTTTTCTGGCGCAGGCTGCAGTGGCAAGAGCGCGGTAACCGTCGGAATTAAAGATAGTGTCAGAGGCATAGACATCTTTCCAATAAAAATATTGGGGGTGTACGTGAGCGTCGATCATTCCAGGCGTGACGGTCAGGTCAGAGAGGTCTGTTATCTCTGTTCCTTCCGGACAAGGCAGATTATATCCGATCTCTTTTATAAATTTTCCCTCTATAAGGACTTCCTTATCCTTTTGAAATTCAGCCTTTATACCATCATAGAGCTTGCCGCATTTTATTTTTTTAAAATTACCGGACATTTCAAAAGCCACCCTTCTGTTAATTTCCTACATCGCCACTTTCTTGCTGGGGAAAATGTTGCTGAAAATCAATAGCGCAAGAATTGCCAGCGGAGCGGCGATAATTATACCATTAAGCCCCATTGGCCTTTTAAGGAAGATGTCCCATATGAGAATGGATAAACCACCTACGAGAACAGCGGCTTTTCCGCCGGCTGGGCTAACTTTACTGTAAAAGAATATTCCAAACAATGGTATCGTCACAGCGGCGCCGTACATAGAATAGGAATACATCTGCATCGCGAGCACTTCCGGAAGATAGACCGCCATGATGTAAGAAAATAGGCCCACTCCGATTATTGCCAGCCTTGTCCCCTTCACAAGCTGACGGTCGTTCATGTCAGGCATAAAGTATTTCTGCACAATATCAATCATTATGTTTGTGGCTGCGGAAAGAATAAAGGAATCACCGGTAGTCACTATAAAGGCTACACAAGCGCAAAGAAGAGGCGCCCCGCAAATATAGGGCATATAGTCTACCGCCAACCTCAGAATTACGGTTTCTCCATTGACATTGGGCATAAGCTTGATCGCACAGAGGCAAAAGCTGATGACAAGAAACATAACTACCGACATTGCAACAAAAAGCATCTGCGCCGATTTTTTCGCATCAGCCTCTGTTTTGGCGCACGAATAACGCTGCAGCTGGTTCTGGTCTCCGAGATAAAGAAGAAAGACCGGCAGGACATATCCCAGCATCTGAATACACGACAGGCCGCCTGTAAGACTTGCCTGGGACGAAGAAAGAGCGGCATATGCCCCAGAATATCCGCCGGCGGCTTTCAAAACAAAGAAGAGCCCGCATCCCATCCCTATGAAAATCAATACGGTGCTTAAGAAATCTGTCCAGGCCACTGAATTCATGCCTGAAGTAACGGCCAGCAGCACCATGATCACTGCGGCGATTATAGTTGAATAGGACTGATCAAAGCCTGTTACAATATTTACGATATACGCCGCACCTGTAAAACTGTATGAGACGATGCCTGTGTAAGCCAGAAGTATACATACAGAGGCCAGTTGACTGGTGCCGCGGCCATAATAATGTTCCAATATCTCAGGTACCGTATATTTTGCCATGCGCCTAATCCTTGGTGCGAATTTAATGAGAGCGATAGCTCCCAGCGGCGCTCCGCTAAAAAACAATATACCCGCCCAGGGGCCGGTTTTATATATAAAACTTGCGCTACCGATAACAGTACCTCCACCGAACCATGTGGCAAGAAGCGTTCCCACCAGCACTATCATAGGCAGCTGCCTGCCGGCTAAAAGAAAACCTTCCTTGTCAGCCCTAACTTTGTTTCCAACAAAGCTCCCGACGATAATCATTACCACGAAATAACCAATAATTGCCGCTGCGTATTGCGGCCCCGCAAGTGCCTGTTGCATAATACTACCTCCCTGTTAATATCATTTTTAAAAATTTATTATTGACAAAAAATACCTAGCTTAGCATCGCATCGGATGCTTCTATTTAATATCTTTTCAGTCTTCAGTACCCACAGCAACCTGTAGAGGACAGAGTTTCGCGCCATTTATAGTCAACGCCTTTATCACCTTGCTGGCATTCATACCAGCCCGTACAAGAAAGTCTCTTTGTTTTCTGCTTTCAGTGCATCGGCCTCCTCCCTCCGCTTCTTCGAACTTACGATCATTGGGCCCTTCAAGATGTTCATCAGCCCGAAACTTTGCCATGCGGAACACTTATTTGTTCCACTATCGGCTTCCTTCAGATTCCACCTCGCGATGGACAGCCTCGCCTTTGGCTAACTGTGCCAATTGTCAAGCCCGTAACAGCCTTGCACCGCCTAGTCTGCGTACATGCCTAGCACACCAAAAAGGGCAAGAACCCAACAGTTCTGTTGGATTCTTGCCCTTGCAAATGAGAAGAGGCTATCTTCCCTAAAGGACAAAGCAGCAGATATAAAACCACATCTTATTTTTAACTATACTGGATTGTGTCAAAAAATTCAAGCAGGAAAAAATTAACGGTTACTTGCCGGTTACTTGCCATTTTAGGTTTGTCAAACCTACAGCACCCTCGCTTACTTTGCCAATCGACGCTTGAATTTTTTAACGCAATAGTGTAGCATGACAGGAACTTAGAATTTTTGGTTTAGTTCTGCTGTTTTGCCTTTTAGAAAGAGTCGCCCTCTTTCACTCGCAAGGGCAAGAGTCCAACAGAGATGTTTGGGCTTTTGCCCTTGGTTGTGTTGTGTCGATAGAAAGGGGGGCTTAGAAATCCCGTAGTCCTGGCGCTGCCGTAATTTTAAGATCTTATTATACGAGGAGGAGTATTGTTATGTCAGACAAGATACCTTTAATAGTTCCTTTTGCCCTTTATCTTTTAGTTTTGATTGCCATCGGGATATATACCTTTCGTTTTACAAAAACAATGGAGGGCTTTCATTTAGGCGGACGCAACTTAAACCCTTGGGTCGCTGGCGTCAGCCTCATGTTTTCAGGGTCTAGCGGATGGATATTCACTGGAATGGCTGGGCTTTGTTACGCAATCGGGCCATCGTCGTGGTTTATGCACGCCAGCAACCTGTTCTTTATGCTCATAGCGTTTCTGATGATCGGCAAGCGCATGAGAAATTATTCCGGCATACTCGGCGCCATAACCTATCCAGAGTATTTCGTTAGGCGCGTACGCGCGAAGGGAAATATGATCCGCATAGTGGGCTCTCTCGCGGTAGTGATGTTTATGTCCGTTTCGGTAGCGACACAGTACATGGCTGCTTCAAAATCAATGATGCCTCTTTTTGGTATCACAAATTTGCAGGCTATATTGATAACGGCGGCGGTAGTTGGCTTTTACTGTCTCATCGGCGGCTTCCTCGCAGTCTGCTGGACTGATTTTGTGCAGGGAATCGTCATACTGGTTGGGTCAGTCGCTCTTTGCCTCTATATGATCTATGACGTCGGAGGCTGGGCAGGCGCCACATCTAAGCTGGCTGCAATTGACCCCAAACTTGTATCCGCTGAATGGGCGACCTTCCCATTGATTCTCGCGTATTGGACGACGGGCTTTCAGTGCATCGGGCGTCCTCATGACACGATACGCTACTTTGCCGTCAAGGATTCAAAATCAACGCGCCAAATGGCAATGATCGGCATGTTCGGTTTCCTTCTCAATTACTGGACCGGCTACCTCATCGGATGGGTCGGACGCATATACTTCCCGGACATCCCTGACCCTGAAACGATTTTTGGAAGGCTGCTCACTGGGGTGCTCAATCCGTGGTTCTCCGGCATAATGCTTGCCGCGTTAATGGCTCTTATTATGTCCACCGTAGACTCGTGCCTGTTGAGCGCCGCTTCAACGCTGAGCGAGGATTTTTATCACGCCTGTGTGAATAAAAACGCCTCCAAGGAGCGGCTGGTGAATGTTTCAAGATTCTCGGTCCTCTTTATCGCCGTGCTTGGAATATTTCTTGCTATAAATTCGGGCGGCCGTTCTATCATGACAGTAATGCTCTTCGCATCGGGCGGCCTTGCCGCCACATTCGGCCCAGCGCTGCTTCTTTCGCTTTACTGGAAAAGGCTGACGGAAAAAGGCGTGATTGCGGCGATGCTTACCGGATTCATCATGAGCGTGACGTGGAACGTTACTGGAATGGCAAAAATTTCCAATATACATGAAGGCTGTATCGGATTTTTACTTTCCCTCGCGGCAGGTACCATTGTCAGCTTGATTTCGGAACAGCTACCCCAAAAGGAGATAGCAAAGGAGCTTCACCTTGTATCAAAAGATTACGACACGGAACAGCTTGATAAAATCGTGCGCAGCTACCAATCCGCACGGTAAGAAAGGATGAGAGCATTATGGAATTTCATGCCTGGCTTATCTCAGTAATAATCCCATTGATGTTGACTGGAGTATCGGTAATTTATTATTTGCTTGGAAGGGATAACGATGAATTTAAAGATTAAGTGCGGCCACGTCGCAGACCTTGTATCAGGAAAAGACGAGAAAAACGTGGATATCTATATTCAGGACGGGAAAATAGAAAAAATATCCAAGAATACCTCCGAAAAGGCCAAAAATGAGATTGACCTTTCAGAGTATTATATTATTCCCGGCTTTGTCGACGCCCACAACCATCTTTGTTTTGATGTTGGTGACGAAGTGAAACAGATTGGTGAGGCGCTGGGATATCAGGCTCTTATAGCAGCAAGAAACGCAAGAATAGCTATAAACTCTGGGGTGACGACTCTTAGGGATGCGGGAGAACGCGGCTATGTGGATTTTTGCGTAAAAAGAGGCGTTGATGAGGGGCTCATTCCTGGACCTAGGCTTCTTGCAGCTGGGCCCGGCTTAATGCGCACCGGGGGGCACATGTGGTTCATGGGCGAGGAGGCGGACGGAGAGAGCGAAGTTAGAAAGGCCGTACGCGGACAGTTAAAGGCCGGCGCTGATTTTATAAAAATATTTGTCAGCGGAGGCGCCACATCACAACGAACGGGCAGCGTGACGCCTGAAATGACGCGCGAAGAGATAGAAACCGCCATCTACGAGGCTCATGCGGCCGGCAAAAAAGCAGGCGCTCATACACATGGCGGCATTGCTGCAACATGGGCGATAAAAGCCGGCGTTGACGCAATTGAACATGGCTGTTTTCTGACCGAAGAACAGATGCTGCTTATGAAAGACAATGGGACCTTCCTCGTTGTAACGAGCGGCATACAGAGGGCCATCGCAGAATGCCCCGAAAACAGCCCCTTTATGAGAGAAAAGGCGGCGGCGGCTTACGCTAACTACCTTACCGTGATAAAGCGTGCGGTACAGCTGGGCTTGAGAATGGCTCTTGGCAACGACACAAACCACGGCTGCATCGCAGAGGAGATAGCTTTTGTTGAAAGGGCTGGCATGAGCAGAAGAGAGGCACTGCTTGCCGCAACGCGATACGGCGCCGATCTATGCGGACTAGAGTCGCTCACTGGAACAATAGAACCTGGGAAAGAGGCCGACCTCATCGCCTTTGCCTCCAATCCGTTAACCGCTGACATTCGGGAGCTTACGCCCCAATGGGTAATACGTTCAGGAAAGACGCTGAAGACGCCGCACGGGATCCACTGCTGATTCCATCCCAAGAGGAGACAAAGCCTACGCTTTGCCTCCTCTTTTTATCCACACATAAGAAGAGCCTCCCCATTTGCCTCCTTAAGCGTCAGGTTTATTTTAGTATTATTTCTAGAGATGCTTCTCTATGTTCCTAAAAATTACTAGATTAAACTAAGTCCGTAATAAAAATGAGAAAATTACAATTAACCAACAATGACCTTTTAACGAATAAAAACTGGCGCCATCAACGACGCCAGAAAATATTAATTATGAGGATGAAGAACTCTAAGCTAGAGCCCTTTTACAAAGTCGCTGAGCTTCGCCAACCCCGCCCTTAACTCTTCTGTATCGCAGGCGTATCCTATGCGAAAGCAGCCTTCCTCTTCAAAACAGGAGCCGGGAGTCAGAAAGGCTCCCGTTTCGGCAAGCAGCCTTTGGCAGAATGTTTCGGAAGGTACATCAACGTTGCAGTAAAGCAGCGCCGTCGTCCCACCCTGCGGCTTTACGTAAGAGAAGCGCGGCTCCGTGCTTATCCATTGGTCAAGAACGGCAAGGTTGTCGCGTATGATTTTTTTGTTGCGGGACAAAAGTCTTTCTTTTGCCTCAAGCGCCACGGAGGCAAGCGCTTCGTCTATGATGCCGCAGCTTATCGTATCGTAATCGCGATGCAGAAGTATCTGTTCCAATGCAGCCGCGTCACGCGTTGCGATCCAACCAAGCCGTATGCCAGCAAGCGAAAAAACTTTTGACATACTTCCAACGACGATACCCTTTTCGTAAAGATCCGCCACAGAGGGCGAGTATTGGTCCGTCTGTGTCAGAAATCGGTAAACTTCATCGCAGAGTATATAGGCGCCAACTGAACGAGCGGCGGCAACGATCTCATTCAGAGTGTCTACCGCCATGAGCGCGCCTGTTGGGTTGTTCGGATTGTTGATACAGATGACCTTTGTGCGCGGAGTTATAAGTTTTTTCAACTCCGCCATATCCGGTTGAAAGCCGTCCTCTTTCCTCAGCTTAAGCAGACGCACAGTAGCGCCGTATGACGCGGGGATAGAGTATAGCTGTTGGTAGGTGGGCATAACGGAGACAACTTCGTCCCCTGGTTCCACCAACGAATAGAGCACAAGGTGGTTCGCGCCGGTCGCACCGTGTGTCGTGATTATCTGCTCGGGCGATATGGCGCGATAGAGCGTCGCTATCTGCTCTTTCAGCGTAGCTGCGCCGTAGATGGCTCCATAGGTCAGCCGCCTATCGAAGAGTTCCTTAAAGAAGGGTTCTTTGTCACGCCCCGCAATCTGGAACAGTTCATCTACGCTGACAGAGTCAACGCAAGTTTCCGCGATATTATATACCGCCTTTGTCTCGTTCAGATTCATCCATTCCTCAACTTTGAACGTAGCTATTTTCATCATATCATCTCCAAATTTACGATTGTCTTTGTTTTTATTTATGGCAGGGGCCCTTTTAATAGATACGAGATTCTGTTTTGCGCTTCGATTAAGTATAATGTGTTCATCTGCAATTATATATCATGAAACGGGGGCCTCAAAATGAAATATGTACGCATGGCGATCGAAAAGGAATCTCCTGAGCAGTTCGGATATGAGAAGATCAAAAACAATCTGACCGAAACTTCGGTGCGCGACCGCAATATCAAGGACCTTGGGATCGTGCTTGACGACATCCTGCTGCCCTACGGGGATCATCTTGGCGACCCGCGTCTTAGGGAAATAATCGCACAACAGTCCGGCATTGCCGACCCTGACTGCGTTATTGTAACGGCGGGCGCGGCCTCTGCGCTCTTTCTCATCGCGTCGTCCCAGCTTGAGCCGGGCAGCCACATGATAGTGGCGCGTCCCAACTACGGCACGAACATTGCTACGCCAGAGGCCATCGGCGCGGAGGTCAGCTATCTGGATCAGAAGTTTGAGGAGGGATTCCGCGTTGACGCAGAAAAGCTCGCGTCGATGATACGCCCGGATACAAAATATATTTCACTGACAAACCCGCACAACCCCACCGGCACGATGATGTCGCTTGACGAGTTAAAGCGCGTCATAGCGATAGCCGAGAAACACAATGTCTGGCTGCTCGTTGACGAGACCTACCGCGACATGTTCAAAGACGAGAGGCTGCCCGTTTCCGCGTCGCTTTCAAAAAAAGTCATATCAATTTCGTCGCTCTCAAAGACCTACGGCATTCCCGGCATCCGAATCGGCTGGATCGTCTGCCAGGACAAAGAGATGATCGAAACGCTAATTGCGGCTAAGGAACAGGTCTGCATCGGCGGCAGCGTCGTAGACGAATATATCGGCTATGTCGCGCTCTCGCAGAAGGCGGAGTGGATAAAGGAAAACGACGCGCATATCGCAAAACATTTCGCCATCGTCAAAGAATGGATAGAGGGCGACGAACTGCTTGAATGGGTGGAGCCGCGCGGCGCCTGTACCTGCTTCCCGCGCGTAAAGCCGGAAGTTGCGGTCGACGTCGAAAATTTCTACAAACTGATGAACGACAAATACGGGACCTATGTCGGCCCCGGCCACTGGTTCGGTTATGACGACCGCTACATGAGGATAGGCTACGGCTGGCCAAAAACGGAAGAACTGAAGGCGGGGCTTGCCGGAATATCCGCCGCGCTTCGTGAGGCGGTAAAATAGAGAAATAGAGTGTACAATGATTTTGCCGGCGTTTGCTGCGCCGACTTTATCTAATGATATAAATCTTTTATGCTAGGGGATCGAAAAATGGTACGAGTCATCAAATTCTGTATGGCGGGCTTTGGGAATGTAGGGGTGCGCTTTGCGCAGTTGCTTTTGGAGAAAAAGGACGAGCTGGCGCGCGATTACGGCGTTGAGATGAGAATGACGGGAATATGCACGCGTTCCAAGGGCGCGCTCATCGACCCAAACGGGCTGGACATAGCGGGCGTGCTTGCAATGAACGAAAAGCTGGGACGCTTTGACGACGCAAGCCCCGCCTTCCGCAAAATGGAGACCGCTCAAATGATAGCCGCGGCTGACGCGGAGCTCTTGCTTGAACTGACGACGCTCTCCATCGGCGACGGCGAGCCCGCAACCGGATATATAAAGGCGGCGTTCGCGCGCGGAATGGACGTCATTACCGCAAACAAAGGGCCGGAGGCGTGGCATTTCGACGAGCTTGCGGCGCTTGCAAAGCAGTTGGGCCGAAAATACCTTTACGAGACGATAGTGATGGACGGCACTCCGATTTTTAATTTTGTAAAATACACGCTCCGCGGCTGTAAGATAGACAAGATCCGCGGCATTTTAAACGGAACCAGCAATTTTGTGCTTCACGCAATGGAGACAGGCAGCTCTTTTGATGAGGCCATAAAAGAGGCGCAGCGCATGAAGATGGCCGAGGCCGACCCCTCGATGGACATTGACGGCTGGGACGGCACGGCGAAGATATGTTCGCTTGCGAACATCGTGATGGGAGCGAAGCTCACGCCCAAAGACGCGGAGGTGCAAAGCATAGCGCCCGTGACGGTACGCGAAATGAAAGAGGCGGCAGACCGCGGTCTGCGCATCAAATACGTCTGCACAGCGGAACGCCGCGACGGAAAAGTCCACGTCTCTGTAAAGCCCGAGCTTCTTGCGGCTGACGACAGGCTGGTGCAGGTGGACGGGGCGTCGGCCGCCGTAACATTTTTCACAGACCTTGCCGGAGAGCTGACGATAGTGCAGACAGATCCCACCATACTACAGACGGCTTATGGAGTTTACAGCGACCTGCTGACGCTGGTAAGCGAAGGATAGAACAAGGCGGCAGGAAGAGGCGCCGCTATCGCCCTTTCCTGCCGCCTTGTTACATTGACCTGTTATATTAGAGGAACATCTCCGGCTCTTTGCGCTCTGCGTTCTTCATGGCAAAGGCCTTTTCAGCCATAGCGTGCATCTGTTTATTGAGCGAACGCGAATGCGACGGACATTGGTCTATGCAGCGCATACAGGTTATGCAACGCGCCTCGTCCGTCGTCTCTGGTGCGTCGTGGGGAATGGCGGCGACAGGACAGCCGTCCGCGCAGATGCCGCACTTTGTGCATGAGGCGTCCGCCGACGGTTTCAGCGGCGCGCCGTTGTACTGACAATACGGACGCCCGCCCTTCACCTCGACCGGCATAAGGGCGCCTGCGGAGGCGGCTTCGATTTTTGAAACTACGCGCGCGGCAAACTCGTCGATTGCCGTGATATCCCGCGCGTCGGGACGCCCGCGCGCGACGGAACGCATTATATTGTGCTCAGCGACCGCGGCAAGCGCCGCAGTCACACAAAAACCCTGCTCCTCAAGAATATCCTTAAGCTCAATCAGAGCGTCGTCGTAGTCACGGTTGCCGAAGACCGCGACGATGACCGCCGGCCCACCGCTTCCGCGAACATTTCTTATCCTGTGCGCCGCGGCCGCCGGAACGCGCCCGCCATAGACCGGCACTCCAGCAAGCAGCAGTTCGTCCGCTGACAGACGATATTCACCGTCATTTGCAGAATAATCCGTGATATCAAGCTCCTGCGCGGGCCACGGCATCCGGCCTGCGATCTCAGAGAGCACCCGGTGCGTAGAGCTGGTCGGGCTGAAATATAATGAAACAATATTTTTTATTTTCATTGCGCTTCCCTCCTTATTGATAGCGACATTCGCGCGTCACGCGACACAGTTCCAGATTGTAATGAAATGACAGACGGAGCCGCCCATCACAAAAAGGTGGAAGAGCTCGTGCGGCCCGAACCACGAAAAATTCAGCCTCGGACGTTCAAGTCCGAAAATAACCGCGCCCGCCGTATAAAGCAGGCCGCCCGCCGCAAGCCACGCGAGACTTCCCCACGAAAGAGCGTGCATTATTGGCACGATGAAAAAGGCGGCTATCCACCCCATCGCCACATAGAGCGAGCAGGAGAGCCACACGGGAGCGTGCATCCAGAATATTTTCATAACGAACCCAAGAGCTGCTACGCTCCAGACGAGCGCAAGCATTATGTACCCGATGGGGTAGCCGAGCATAATGACGCAAATGGGTGTATAGGTGCCGGCGATCAGCATAAAAATCGCCATGTGGTCAAGCCGCTGGAGCATTCCGGCGGCTTGCGCGCGCACCGCGCAGCTCCAGTGATAGATCGAGCTTGCCAAGTAGAGCAGCACCATGCTCACGCCAAAGATAAGCACGGAGGCAAAGGCCGCGGCCCCGCAGGCAAACGCGTTGACAGAAAGGTGCAGCGTTCCCGCCGCGGCAAGCACCGCGCCCGCCAAATGCGTAACGGAACTTGTCACCTCTCGTTTATCCTTTTCCAAATCATTGGCCCCCTTTTTCTTTATATGATCATCATCATTTCCGCCCACATTATATATCCAGCCGCATCTAAAAACACCACGTATATTTATTTTATTAATCAACTATAATCAAAAATATATAACACTTTTTATAACCACACTCTGCGGCAAAGCTGAAAATTTTATGAAAAATAGTTCGTTTCTGTGATATATTCTTAGAGCCTGAGACGGTGCGCCGGCTCAAATTTGAGTTAATGAGAAAATCTGCGAGGTCATAATATAATGAAGTCTTCCAACTATTGGCGCGGAGCCACGCTCGCCCTCTTTGCGGCAGTTTGCTGGGGCATTATAAGCCCTGTCGCAAAAGTGCTTGCCGCCGCGGGCATAAACCTGATGACCGTGATGGTCTTTAGAGCGCTGTTAACAATGACGGTCACTGGGCTGTGGTTATTTTTTACAAACGGGCGAAAACTCTTCCAACTTGACCGCGATGAACTGCGCTTTTATTTCATATCCGGCGTGCTCTCCGTGGCGCTTGCCGGCGGAGGATTTCTGCAGTCTTTGGAATATCTCACCGTGGCTGAGGGGCTTATAATCCACTACACCTTTCCGCTTGGTGCAATAATAGGTTCGCTCTTCATAACACGAGAACGGCCGACTCTGCTTCAAATAATCGCGGGCCTGCTCATTGTCGCCGGAGTCTTTACAGGAATGGGCGGAAGCATGACGGCGCTTGCCTCGATGTCTGTGCCTGGTGTGCTGTGGGGGATCGTCGCGGTCATTGGGATGTCCGGCCAGGCGCTTGTAACGCGGCGCTACTCGCTTACGCATGACATGGACGAATTGCGGCTGCTCTTTTTTTCAAACATGGTAGGCTTTACGCTGCTCTTTCTTTTCAAATCCGCCTTTTACGGATGGGCGGACACCGCCTTCTTCACACTGCCTCTTTTGTCGCTCATGACGCTGCAGGCCTGCACCGGGAGCGTCATCGCCTATTGGGCGTTCTTCGCTGCGCTGAAATATATCCCCGCCGCGATGGCAAGCCTTCTCTGCACGCTGGAAATGGTGATAGCCGTCGGGCTCACCGCGGTCTTTGTCCATCAGATGCCCTCCACGCATGAGGTCCTGGGCTGCGCTATCATCCTGGTAGCGCTCGTCTGCGCGACCGTGAGGCCAAAGGCCAAATAACGCCGCATGATGGCCGCACGCCGAATTTCCGAATCCCTGCGCATAGCGCTGCTGCTTGCAGTGGCGGGAGGATTTTTGGACGCATATACCTACGTTCTGCGGGGCGGCGTATTCGCTAACGCGCAGACGGGCAATATCGTACTGCTGGGCATAAGCCTCTTTGAGGCGAACTTGGGCGCGGCCTTCCGCTACCTGATACCCATCGCGGCCTTCGCCGCCGGCATCTTTACCACGGAATGCGTCAGAGAACGGTTCAGCCACTTTACGCCTCTGCACTGGCGTCAGCTCATCCTGGTGATAGAGTGCGCGGCCCTCACCGCCGTGGCTTTCATTTCAGAGCAGCACAACATCGTGGCAAACGCGGCCGTCTCATTCGTCTGCTCGCTGCAGGTGGAAAGCTTTCGCAAGGTGCACGGCAGCCCCTACGCCACCACAATGTGCACAGGCAACCTGCGCAGCGCCGCTGAAAACCTGTTCAACTATATGATCCACAAAGAGCCGGAAAATTTTTACGCGGCCAGAAACTATTTTATTATCATAGGGACCTTCGTTACAGGCGCCGGCGTTGGCGCACTCGCCGCAAAGATATGCGGGCACGGCTCCGTGTTATTTGCCGCGGCCCTGCTGGCAGCCGCCGCCGTAATAATGTTCAAAGAAAAAGAGACGGCGTAACGCGCTCGGCATCAAATACAAACGCATCGGCTCAGTACAGAATATTAAGGTCTTATTCTCAAAGCCTTATTCTCCGCAAAATCTCTTTGGCTTTTTATTGTATGCGCTGCTCATGGCGCGCCGCGCTATACGCAGGCTGCTCTTAAACCAACGCAGAGGCTAAATTCGTTTTCTTCGTTGTCCCAAAGTCCCCCTATGGTAATATCAAGCGCCCGCTGTGTCTGCGTCAGCAAATAACCATAAGGCTTGCGTTTATTCTGTTTTATCATGTTTTACACAACAAATAGGCCTTATAGACATAGCAAAACGGCTAATTCCGAATCTTTTATCGGCCGTCGCAAATATCGACAGCCTTGACAAACAAAGCTAAATAGCATAATGTTTAGTTTGTTTATGGCAGTTAAGAAGATGCTGTTTAATGAAGAAGAAGTTCAAACATCGTTTTAACTTAGCCGTTGCGAAAACGGCGTGTATCTGCGATTCTATTATGATAAACGATATGTGATGTCCCAATGGAACAATGCGGTCAAAGAGAAAGACGTTTGTGTGATTTTGTGGAGTTTTGATAATTGGCGTTGTCTTCACGCTTTCGCGTTAAACATGAACAAAGAGGTGCTATGGTGGATTTCTTTTTAAAAAATAAAAACAAAACAAACCACAATACAGACAAAAAGGATGTCTCGATTCACAGTTCCAATTACTTAAGAAGCAAATATGTACTGGCCTTTGTCGCTATACTAGAAGTGCTCATGCTCATTCTTTGTTTCGCTCAATTTGACAACTATCATCTCCAATACAGGAATATCTATGCGTTTATGTACTTTTTCTTATTCACCGTCACATCGTCGGGTTTTTTTATATTGATCATCAACAAAAATCTAGAGGACAAACCTAAGTCGGTAAATACTTTTGTAGTTATATTTGCGGAAATATTTCTATTGTGGGGCGCCGCATTGAGCATTTTAGACAATATTTTATATGCCCATCTGGTCGTTTTTGCTACCAATTTAATGTTTTGCTCCACAGCCTTCATAATTCGGCCGAAAACGTTTATAAAGATCATTTTACTTCCGGTGGCCGTTATCTTTATCGCGCTGCCATACACACAGCCATCCACAATGCTCCTGTTTGGTAATTACATCAATGCCTCGATTCTTATTTTTGCCTCAATCATGAATAATTATCTCCAGTACTCGCTCTTTAAAAAGCAGGAAATACAGAAAAACGAAATGAAAAGACTATCCGAATACGACGGACTTACAAATATGCACAACAGACGAACCTTAAATAATTTTATTGATACCTACAATGAGAAAGAAGAAAAAGAAAGCCTCGGCATCTTAATGATAGATATTGATCATTTTAAAAAATATAACGATCATTACGGTCATATTGCAGGAGACACGGTCATACGCGAAATTGGCTATATAGTAAATAATTTTACGGACGAACATGACGGCTTTGCCGCAAGATACGGCGGTGAAGAATTTATCCTGATTTTTGAAAACCTCTCGCACGATTTAGTATATTCCATTGCGGAAAGTATTTGCAAAGAAATAAGAAACAAAGACATTAAACACAGTGCCTCTTTATGCGGCGACAGAATCTCGGTAAGCATAGGCCTTTACTACACCCCTTCATCCTCTAATAACCTTTGGGATGCAATTAAACATGCCGACGACGCCTTATTTAAAGCAAAAAACGAAGGCAGAAACAAAATCAGCGAGGTCGAATAAAAGCCCAGCCTACGCAGCGTAGTTTTATCCAGCCGCTTACCGCGGCCGCCGTGAGAACGGATGCGCCGCCTTTTTCAGGCAAATGTTTGAGTTATGGAGCAAAAGAGCTTTTCAAAGCCGCTTTCCGTATCTCCCATATCTATGAAGACAAGTTCCAGCCGCGTCCCGTCTGCGCAGGCAAAATGATGTTCTGCGGCCGCAGCTCTCTCGTTTCCAAAGGCCGGAAAAAGCAGCACCGCTTTTTCTGTTTCGTATTTTTTATGATAGACGTACATCTGATAAAGGTCATGGACCGAAAGGCCGAGATTGAGCAGCTCCGGTGATAGTAACTTCCATTTTGTATCAATAACTATGCGCCGTCCCGTTTTTCTTTGGGTAATGGTGATATCTGGTATCAATGCAAATTTCTGAGGATCGTCAAAAAGGTAACTCCCTCCTTTTTGCGTAGAGACCTCTAGCCCAGTCCTACCGGCAAAATTTGTTATCTTTTGTGCAGCCCAGCCCTCAAAGAGCTTTTCCATTGGAAATAACATAGCTGACGCGCGTTCTGCACCTTTGAAGACGGTAAGGCTCTTATGCCGAAGAAAAATCCTGCACCAGCGCAGAGCCCCCGCATAGCGCTGCGCGTCTCTGCCTTTGCGGCATAGATTAAGGTCGTGTTCCGGCAAAACAGACGGCGGGATGCGTTCAAAAGAGGAGAGTAGCTTATCTATTCGGCTTGACGAGGCCGCGCTCAGGGGCTTCGTCTTCAGATAGAGTAATGCGGCTTTTATCAGCCTGTTCTCCGGCGTATTTGTATCAAAGAGGTCATGGCAAACGTAAAAACGTTCTCTGTGAGCGGCATTCTCTGCGATGTGGCGCGAGATCAAAAGGCGCCCTCTCATATATGGAAGGTTTTCCGTTTCGGGCACATAAAACGAACAGAGCCCTTCTTTTACTATTTTAAAACAGTCGTCTGTGAAGTCACGAACAAAAATCTCAAATATGTTGATATATTCCGCCTGCAGCGAAGATTTGCCCAGGTTCTTGCATGGAGCATCGTCAAGGGCGGCGAGCATTTCACAAAACAGGCGCCTTGCCGCAATGTCGCCGCCGTGCGCGGAGCATATCTTTGGGAGAATCTCCACAGCCGCGCCATTTTTCAGCGTGATGACGCCAACATAATTTTTAGCTGAAATGATCTTTCCAAAGCCTTTTTTTGTCCTAAGCGAAAGCAACTCGGCCGGATCAGCCTCCGTGCCGGCCTCTGTTCCAAGGATGAATTCCTCCAGCGCGTCAAAGGTTTGTTCATCTATTGGGCAATAGCGGCCAGTAAAGGCAAGGTACTCCTCATCGGTGAATATCTTGCCTCGCGTGAAACTGTCATATTCTCGAATAGTGTAGGTGCGTGACAACGTTTTAGCCGGCCTTTTAGCTATATGTTCAGATAAGATTCTATCTGATGAAAGGCGGAGCGATTGACGCGGAAGATGCACCCGCAGTCAAATGAATTCTTTTCGCAGATTTGCACCACCTGCGCAGGCGGCATCTTTTTTATAATAAACTGCTGTGACTCTTCTTTGTTTGAGTCGCCCAACACCACGCGTATCTTTTCATAGTCGTCATAGAAATATTCCTGTAGCAGCGGTATCACGCTATACTCAAAAATATCTGCCAGCATCTCGGTGCGATTTTCTTCGGGCTCGTCGGCAAGCGGCATAAAGAAGGCGTGCCCCAGCGTGTGTTCCCTGTCATAAAGCGCCTCTATCCTGTCATTTATCTTATCCAGCATAGCGGCTATATCCAACGCGCCAACCTTGACCTCCTTCAGCAGATCCGACTGCGGAAGCAGCTCATAGAAACGGAATCTTCTGCGCAGCGCGGTGTCTAGCATAGCAATAGAACGGTCGGCCGTATTCATCGTGCTGCGAGTAGGCAAGTCTGCACTCAAGCGCCTCTTTCGCGCCGAGACGTTTAGACGGCTCCAGCAGAGTGATCAGTTCGCCGAATATTTTAGAAATATTTCCCCTGTTTATTTCATCAATTATAAACACACAGTTGCCGTCTCGCTGCGAGCCTTTCAGCGGCGCGCCAGAATCTTTTAATATCTTCACTACATCCTGAGGAGAGACGGAAAGTTTGTATACGGTCGGTAAAGTCATTGCCGCACCATTGTTCATAGCTGTTATGTCATACCGTAGTCCTGTTGCCAGCCAATCTACCGTTCGCACACGGTTATAATCTGTAAAATCTGCGCGCCATTCATAATCCCCGGTGATAACCCCTACCGCATCGATGGTCGTGTTGGAGTAGCAGGAAAGTACAACATCGCCCTTCTTCATTTTAGAGATAAGGGCTTTGAGCGGCATCTTACCTCCATGGCTGGTGAAGTCGGTCTCTTCGTCAATAACGGGACCATACGCCTCCCATCCAACGCGAATATAGCCATTTTCGATGCAATCTTTTCTTATAGGATTATCGCCTGTTCCGGCAAGCGAAACCTTCCACACGACAGGGTTGCGTCCAATATCTATGCCGTAGTCGGCGTTTCGGGAAATCGCCGCGCTTTCACAAAAGGCTCTGAATATGCCCGGGATAATTTCATACCTAACCTCTCCGCCGTTTTCTTCTGAATCGTCAGAGACGGGCCGCAGACCCTCAATAAATTCCTCATAGCCGAAAGATTGGTGAAATGTCACAAATTCTACACGGCTCTCTTCTCTGTATCTTTGAAAACGCGCCAACACGTTCCCATATTCCTCTCGCCGAATGCTCTCCAAGGCCTTGTCTTCAATGATGGCAACAGCGTAGAGCATCGCATTATAGGTCTTGCCGGTCCCAGGAGGCCCAAACAGGAGGATGTTTTTAGGAAATCGCGGCGGGCGCTGATTCTTGTTATCATTACCCTGTGCGCCCACCGGCAGGGGAAATTTCTTCTCTTCAAGCGCCTTTTTTAGCTCGTCACGAAGCCTCCAGATAAAACGTTCTTTCGAGTTCTCTGTCACGCTTTTGCCCAGAAACAATACGGGCCAATATTGTGCAGTTCCATTAGGCGCCAAGTGAAGAGGACAGTTTGTGGCGCTGTGCACTCGTTTTGCAAAAGCGATAGCCGTGCCGTTGTAATACGCGGGCGTACGACCGTATGCCTCGCTCAGACTAGAACACGAAGCGTCTCCGCCCAGAGCCGCCATCATTGATAAAAGTTCCACTGCTTTATTACAAATAATATTTTCATCGTCTAATATTCGGCGCCACTGTTCGAGGCTTATTTTGGGAGTATAGTCACTTTCAGCCGGGAACCAGGAGGTGATGGCTTTTGTCTTTGGCTGCTGCGAGAGCGTCCAAGCGAGCGCAGAAATTTCCGAAAAAGAACGTGCGGTGATACTAGACTCTTCAAAAGCATCCTTTATCAAAGAACCTAGCTCTATATATTTTCTGGCATCCAACAATTTCATTGACTTATTGGAAAGGATTTTTTGCCATTTTTCCGGCGCGCCATGAGTATCAATGGCAGGAAGTATAACATTGCGGATATAGTCTCTGTTGGTTGCATCAAGGCTTATAAACGCGTCCGGCCTGACCCAGTAAAGCCCCATTGTAATCATCCATGTCAATGCGTTTTGGTTGTGGACCTCATCGAAGGCAAGATAAAATGACGACCTATTTTCCTCTGTGGGCATATCTGCAAAACTTAGCGCCGCATCAAAAAGCCGCCATAAATTTTCAATATCATTTGAGCCACGCTTGGCAAACCCTTTAAAAAGCCAAGAATTCCTCTGGGAAGCGACTGGAACCCCAGCAAGCGTTTCAGGTGTTGGCGCCTCTATCTTAAAGGCCTTTTTGAAGGCCTCCATTATGCGCAGCCTGTTGTCGTCCGACAGTCCTCTATTAAAAATGGAAAAAACTGTAAACGGACAAATATCGTTCAGGTCAGGGCCCTTTTCTTTAAAAGGAAATGTCATCTGTATTGTCTCAAGGGCCACCCTCAAAATAGATAAAAGTTCGCTCCTTGAATTTCTATATTTCAAAAGGCTGTCGGCAAATTCTGAGTAGAAAAGGGTCCATCCACCAGTGGGAAGGTCCGTCATAATTTTCCCCTCCAATATTCTTTAAAAGAATCTATGCACCATTATATCAGCAATAACGGCCGCGTATCAGAGGCAATGATCATGCGGCCACGGCCGCCGTGTGAATAACGCTTAATCTCCTATTAATTTCCCGTAATCCTCCCTTTGCGCCAGCCGAAAACAATGTTAAAATCATTACAGTTTAAAGAGGTCGCGTTATGACCATTTATAGCAAAGGGGAGGACCACAATGAAAAAAATATATGCGTTGGCCGTCGTGTTCACCTTATTCAGCCTTGCCTT
>JAVVPF010000038.1 GCA_036655895.1 Cloacibacillus sp.
CCGTCCAGAACAACAATCTGACGACAGCCGACATGGGCTTCCGTTCCGACTGCGGCTACTACAGCCAGGACGACGGGACTATGGCCATAGGCTTCGCCGTGACGGGGCTTTATGGTACGGGCAGGCTCTGGGGAGCAGGCAGCCCCTATTCAAAATATCCCGACCCAGGTTTCAACCTACCCTTCCGTTGGGATTATCAGATACAAAAGAACCCTTTGGATCACCTCGTGGAAAACAGCGACCCGCAGAAGCGTTATCAGCTGCGCGGCATCAAATTTGAAAAAAACATCGGAGGACAAACGAGTACCACAGGCAGCCTGCAAAACGGCCTTGGCTTGAGGCTGCTGGAAAAAGGAACTGATTACAAAATTACGCTGCGCGTAATAAACTATAGCTTCGTCAGCGCCAATAACGTCACCGTTAAATATTACTATCAGCCATGGGACGAAAACAACCCGGATCCAGCCGCAAATTATCCCGTGGACAACCCCGCGTCAAGTTCCAAATGCAGATTCCTGGTAGATAATAAGATAACCTCTATAGCCGGACGCAAAAGCAACACAGATAACTGGGCCCTTTCAAATATAATATGGACCGTTCCAAAGGAGCCGGGACTAGGCTACCTGCACACAGTAATTGATTTTGCCGGACAGACGGAGCTTAATGCCGCCAATAACCACGGCTACACACTGGTAGGAATGTACGATCCCAAGATCTTCGAAAACGTAACAAACCAGATTCAAAGCGCCTCCGCCTCCTCTCTGTCTGTCATAGACCCAGAGAAACGCCCCGATCTACAGCTGATATCTGTCAGCGCGACGGAGCTAAAGGAAGACGGCACGCTTGGAGAAGAGGTCACGCTCAACAACAACGCCAGGTACAAGAAACTGAAGATAACGGTCAAGGCAAAGTTCACAGGTGGCCTCATAAATATAGGAGGCAATGAGAAAAGCGTGCAGTATATGCCAATCGTAGGCATAGGGCTCTTCACAGGAAAAAAATATCAGACGTCTCTGCTTGCTGCGGAAGAATATCCTGTACTTACAGAGGGGAACGAAAAAGAACTGAGCTTCGTTTATGACCCGAAAAACCCGGGCTATGACGTTAAAAACGGAGTTTCTGTAAAAATATTCTCTCCGTTGCTTGGCGTGAAAGAACAAAAGAACCTCGAAGACAACGTAAAGGTTCTCTGGAATACGCAGGATGCCAGCAGCGGCGGTAGCGGCGGGTGTGCGACAACAGCTTTCCCATTAGTGTTGCTTGCTCTTCTGCCTCTTGCTTTCCGCAAAAAGAAATAGTTGACACCCATCAGCACTACCAATAAATAGCGCTGATAAAGCTAAAGACAACGAAAGGCCATTGCCTCGAACGACGCAATGGCCTTTCGTGTATCATGAGATAGTAGATAGTCTAGCGGTTATTTCACCAAATCGCCGTAAAGGTGCGGCAGGCGTTTCTCGAACACCTTTAAGAACTGCCTGTTTTCATTTATGTTGGTGACGTCTATCTCCGCAAACTTTGCGTCGCGGGTGCCTGAGCACGAGGCAAGCACCTCTCCCGTGGGAGAAGAGACGAAAGATTCGCCGCCGAAGTCTATATCGCCCGAATAATCGCAGTTGTTGACGGCCACCGTGAAGAACATGTTTTCTATCGCGTGGGCGCGGATCATGGTGCGGTAAAGGTCCATGCGCGAACGCGTCCACTGGCTGCATATAAAGAGCGCCTCCACGCCCTTTAGGGCGTATACGCGTATCCACTCGGGGAAACGTATGTCGTAGCAGATGATGCTTCCGCAGGTGATGCCGTCCATATCAAATATGCAGGGCTTTTCGCCGTGCTCAAAGACGCCGTCCTCAACCGTTATAAACGGCACGAGATGCACCTTATCGTAATGTGTCACCAAATCTCCGGCCGGGTTGACGATGAGGCTCCTGTTGTAAAACTTACCGTTTTCCTCCGCCATCACGGAACCGCCGGTGAACCAGCAGCCGTATTGTTTTGCGAGACGTCCCAGAAAATCCGTAGTCTGAGCCGCGTTCTTATCCGCCACCTGCGGCACGACGTCAAGCGCGTATCCCGTATCCCACAGCTCCGGCAACACGACCGCCGTCGTCATTTCAGAAGGCTTGTAGTATTCCTTGAACCAGCCCTCAACGCTCTCCATATTAGCGCGCCTGTCCCCAAGTGCGACCGGTATCTGAAGCAGCGCCGTTCTGAATTGTTTTTTGTCATTCATAACATATCACCCTCGTATAATTAAGTAGCGCTAAAAAGCGCAGTATTCAAGAATCTAGTACAATTAATGTAGGCGCTGCAGACGGGGATGCCGTGTATAATTCGTTTGCTTCGGCATCCAGAAAGTGGTTTAAAGTCTCTTTTATTGCTATTGTTTCCTTAACTATGGAGTTAAGATCGCCCTTAACCTTGCACTCTCTGATCGCGAAAATTTTCCTGACAGCCTGTAGATTTTCGTCCATAAGTGTGTTACCTTTCATGGAGTAGTCCTCCTTGTTTACGTACGTTTTATTGCCGTAAACTTACACATACCAAATCGGAGGACTGTTTGCAACCTCTGCCCCAGCTGCACGACAAAACCGCTGCACTCTCATCATAAAACAGTTCATTATTTAAACTTAAAACTGGAAGCAGCTTCTTTTAGCCCGCTGTTCCATATGTGCCCATAATGATTGACACGTTACTTACTGTTTAATCCTAAGGTAAAACCCACGACAAACAAGATTTTTTAGCTACGACCACTTAGCACAGGGGCTCGTCTCTGCGCTTGTTATTAGGTAGTGGTAATTATTTTATTTTTACAGAGAGTGATATTCGTTTATTTAATTCTTTTATAAGATCTTCGTCGGTAGGAACTATATTGTCAAATACAAGTTCATTATTAATAAGCATGGAGGGCAGATTTTTAACTCCTATTTGCCCTACACGTTTGATGCCAGCTAAACTTTTTATAAGAGTTTCACGATAGGTTAATTTATCACCGTAATTATCCTTAACTCTATGCAATGATTCCATCATATACTGGCATGGAGCACATCCTTCTGAATCCAAAGTTACAATTTCAACAAATATCTCACCCGGCTTTATCTCAACATCATCAAAACCCTCACTAGACGCGTCGCAATTAGCCAAGGCCTCATCGAGAGACATAAATCCAGTGTTAAGTGAGGGCGTTTCTCCTAATACAACATATCTACCAATGGCTTCTAAATTATATTCTGGAGTATCAAACGGGAGGTCACATCCAGGAGAAAGTATATATCCTGTATATCCGCCTTCGTCGATACAGTGCTTTGCATCTTCAACGCATTCATAAGGATTACCAAACAGTAACGTTGTAGTCAAATGAAGGTTCCCCTCCACAGCTACGTTATATTTTTTTGCAATTTCTTTAGATACCGAAATGCTCACCTGTTCGTCAAATGCAATGCCATCAGGTTTACATTGCATCATCAACTCTATATTTTTGGTGGCATCTCCGCAGCAAAACAGAGTCACAAGTCCCCCTAACTTTTTGACCTCGGAGATGGCCGGCTCTACCGTGTTCATGACATATTTTTTAAAATGTCTAGGAGAAATTTGGCTGGTCATTGGATCCACCAAGGCCACTACATCAGCGCCAGCCTCGACATACCATCTGGACATTTTTCTTGCTACATCAGCGCAAAATTTGAGTACCTCGTCTGCTCTTGCAGGCTCTTCTATCATGTCTGTTAAGAATTTAGCACCTGCTAGATGTAACGCCAAGGTAAAAGGACCACATATAAGAGCAAATATAGCGGTATGTTCTCCGATATCTTCTTTTAAAGTTTTTGTTGCATACAAAGCATCCCTGATACGTCCTAAGTCCGGGGTCAATTCTGGGAGTTCAGTTATATCTTTATAGTCTAATATATGAGTTGCAACAGCGGGAGGATTATTTTTTGACCATTTTAGAGCACACCCTAAAGCCTCGGCTTCAATTTGAAGATCAAAAACAGAACAGACTCCATCAGCAAAATACCGCTCTGCGGCGACCTTAACCCCTTCGACGATATTTTGAGGAGAACGTAGGTACGTCTCTGCATCAACACCAATCAGCTTTGCACAATGTACCCCCGTAAATGGTACCCAAGGCACTCTTTCGACTTCCTCAAAACGTAGTGCCTTAAAAACTAAATCTTTTCGCGAAGTATTCAATTCCTTCATCTCCTGTCATATTATGCAACATTAAGCAATTCTTTAGCAATGGTCACCGCGCTACTGGCATCAGCAGAATAGTGTGCTTGAATCTTTCCAGCATATAGAGGACTTAAAGGAGCCCCTCCAACCATAACATGTAATTGGTCATATAGTCCCTCTTGCTTTAAAAGAGCTATGACTTCTTCCATTTTTCCCATTGTTGTCGTTAACATTGCTGACATTGCTAATATGTCAGGTTTTAATTCCTTAACTTTGGCTATAATATCTGCTGCTTTTCGGTCCACTCCAAGGTTTATTACTTCAAATCCAGCACCTTCTAGCATCATCCCTACAAGTTTGATACCAATGTCGTGTAAATCGCCTTCGACCGTTACGGTAATGATTTTGCCGCTTACCTCCACACCAGCTTCCTTGAGGTAGGGGGAGAGATAATCTACTCCGTATTGCAAAGTCTTGGCGGATACCAAAACTTCCGGAACAAACATCTCTCCTTCCTTAAACAATATGCCAACTTCATTCATACCAGCTATCAAGCCCTTTTTTAAAATATCGGCGACGGGTACATTCTCCGCTACGGCTTTCTGGCATAGAAGAACAATGTTTTTTGCTTCTCCATCTAACACAGCGTTAGCTATCTCGGATAATATTACATTCATAATAACTATACCTCCTACGAATTAGATTCCTTGTATTTACAACAAGCAATAACGTTTTATTCAAGAATTCACATGTGTTTTTTGTATAACTTATCCAACTTTAAGCGTTCAACTCTTTTTAATGATACAAGATCCTCAAATTACTGGTACAACATGTTATATTATAGGGTGCGTTATATATGGTAGGCTAAAATATTAGCCTACCATATATCCGAGCAGAGTGTACTTTGTAGATTATTAATTATTCATCTTTCTTAAACTGCATTTCATACATTATCTTAGCGCATTTAGGCCCCAGCCACAAAGTCGGGAAATAATAGAAAGTAAGGGGCACTGCCGTAAATACAATAAAATTTTGGAGAGCCCCTATACCACCAGCACCTAAGCGTATTAGAAGCGCGGCTACCGCTCCCATAACCACCCCCCAGACAACTCTCAACCATATCGGCGGATTTTCTTTTCCAGAGACAGATATAGCCATCGAATACGTCATCCCAGCCCCTGTTGTAACGAGGAATAGAGCAACCAGTACCAATATCACAGGTATCATTAAGCTCTGTAGCGGTAATTGGCGAATAATTGACAACAACGCGGCAGGGAGCCCGCTACTATTCAGTGCGGTGGAGACAGAGCCTGGAGTCGCCAATTCGTAAAAAATTCCGGCACCACCAAGAACCGAAAACCATGCGTTTGTTGCAATCGCGGCTACAACCGAAACTGCTAGCATCAATTCACGAATCGTCCTACCTCTTGAAACTCTTGCACAAAAAACTGCCATCATAGGACCATAACCAAGGAACCATGCAAAGAAGAAGATCGTCCACCAACCGATCCATTCTGTGTTTCCTCTGAAAAGCGCTAGCCGTATAAAATCTCCGCCCATATATAACCCCATCGCTGAACAGAAGGAATCAATAATAAATGCCCCCGGGCCGAACAATAGTATAAATATAATTACAAATATGGTTAAGCATATATTTACAAAACTCACATGGTTAATCCCTTTATATATTGGAGTTATTGCTGTAAGTGTATATGCAACCGTAACCACTGCAATAACAGCAAGCTGAGTGGTAAAAACATCCGGGATTCCTGTCATGTTTGAAATCGCATAACTCATTTGAAGCCCCAAGAAACCAATTGGGCCAATGGTGCCAGCAGCAGTTGCTATTAAGGTTGTAGCATCGACGAGAGAACCCCATATACCATATACCCCCTTCTCGCCAAGAAGTGGGTATATGAGGGACCGTGGGGCCAATGGCATACCCTTGCAATAACAACTGTACATCAGAACAATGGTTCCAAGAGTTCCTAATATAGCCCACGCATAAAACCCCCAATGGAGAAAGGCCTGACACAGTGCAGGGGCCACAGCTTCTTTCGTTGCATTCTCTATGCCTGTGAATGCAGGGGGGACATTAAGAAAATAGTACATAGGTTCGGCTGCCGACCAAAACACTCCGCCGCCTGCAAGCAACGTACACATTATCATACACACCCACCGAAATGTGGAGAACTCAGGTTTATCCATCCCACCCAACTTCACCTCACCGTATTTACTAAAAGCAAGAGCTATCGACATAAAGAAGGTTCCAAACAAAAGTATCTGCCAAATGGCTCCAAAATATTTTATAGAAAAAGAAAATGAGATATTTACTAATTTAGTGACAAGATCAATATCCATAAACGCCATCGCGACAAATATAAGTAGAAACCCGAGACTAACTGACGAAACTATCATATTTTGTTTCTTGGAAATTGCACTATTCTGTTCCTTTAACATCGTTGCATCTCCTTTCAGATATTGGGACTACGGAATTTATGATTTGAATTATCAGTGTTCCAAAACAATTGGAGCTAATACACCTATATCTTAAATATAATTTTTTAGGTTAGACTAGAGTAACTTTTTCAGAACTGCATTAATGGCATCGCACTTGTCTTGAGAAAGCAATGGTCCTTTTCTTTCTTCTAACAAAGTTATCACTTTTTCAGTAGCCGTTTTATGGACATCTTTAGCGCCCGCTTCTTTCCAAACACTATAGTTTTGTCTATTGTGAACTTTAGGATGCCATATTTCTTTTCTACAGTTTTTAAACGACATGGGATGCTCCAAGAAACTCCCTCCACAGCCAATCTCGTTGATTGCGGACACAGAATCGTCCATTGCTTTTTCAGTGACATTAATACCTCTAGAAACCCGCTGCAGAGCTTGCACACAATCAGGAGTAAAAATTAAATCGGCATAATCAACTAATAGGTCTGAATCTAGTTGCATGGAGTCCATTAAGTCTGCATTAAAAATATTCAACGCCCCAGTAAGAGCTGTCTCAAAACCAGCCTGAGCATCTAAAACCTTTGAATCACGCAATAAAGCTGGCATCCTTATTGGAAGGTCGAAATATCTGCCAAGTTGAGCCATAGCTGCCCTCATCATTCCAGATTCTGGACTTCCCATGCATGCTGTTACTGTACGCATATCTAAACTACGCACAAAGCTGGTATAAATCACGGGGGAACCAGGGTTCACTAGTTGAGCCAATGTTATACAAGCGAGGATCTCAGCATGTGCTTGAGCAAGAGCTCCGGCACAGCTCATCGGGGCAGAAGCCCCTACCATTGGCCCTGATGTCAAAATTATAGGAATGTTGAGCCGATTCATTTCCATCATTGCGTCAAGAGACTCAAAGTCTATTCCAAGACAAGGTAATGTAAGCACCCAACCAGAAATACACGGGCGTTTATAAAACAGCTCTTTACTACCTAGTGCAATGGAAGCCATTTCTACAGCATCGCGCACACATTTGGCCCCCAACATTCCACCTGTGATATGTTTTGTGGTATTCTGGAGACATGTAGCCCATGTATACCAGTCATTATACGCACCTGGTACATCTTGAGGAGTTACAAGCCCCCCATTAACCGCGATTACGGGAGAACGGTCCGCTAACCAAGTCAATCTGGCCAAATCTTCATTGCTAGCAGGACGACGTTCGCCATTCCATGGATCAATTACATCGATCGCCATCGTCATACATACATTTGTGGGCAAATTATCAACAAAATTTACATCGTGTTCAGGGGTTTGGGCATACAGTGTGACATCCGCACGCTTGGGTACAGTTTCCAAAGCTTTATCTACCAAGCATGAAGGGAATTTGACGATTCCCGTTGTTTCGTTAACCGCTGCCCCTGCCTTCATCAATACTTCGAGAGCTTCTTTATGCGGCATCTTCATACCTATTTCGGATAGAATTCGCAAAGATGTTTGATGAACAAGTTTAATCTCCTGTTCAGACAAAAAACTTAATATAGGTTTCATTGACATTCCACGCCCTTCACTACAGTCTAATATCCCTTAAAATTGGGAATGCTACTCTTACACGATTCAATTCTTCTTTCACCAAACCATTCAGGGAGATCTGCTGTGTTTTCGCGTTAATCCAACTGAGACTTCATCTCTTTATAATCTTTACGCTCCAGGATCAACGAAACTGTCGGTATATTTTTGAGAAATCCCTACTTGTTGAGCGCCGCTCTTAGAGAGTCGGCTATTCTTTCTTCCAGCATTTCTTTGCGATATTCCATGCTTCCCCTGACGTCCGTTATGGGCGTGGCGCAGGAGGCTGCGTACTTGGCGATTGCGGATATGTTTTCTTCCAGTGACGCGTCAATACCGTGGAACTGCGCAAGTGACTTTACCAGTATCGGAGTTGGGGCAACCGCTCCAAGCGCTATGACAAGCTTTTTTATCTTTTTTTCGTCAGTTAAGCATTCCAGACGGATCGCGGCGCCTATCGTCGCAAGGTCCATCCCGGGGCGTCTGCTGTGTTTTACAAAAGAGGCTCCGCCTTCTGCTGCGTGGAACGGCAGCACAAAACCGCTTACCAGTTCTCCTTTTTGGAGAATAGTTTTCCCTGGGCCTACAAAAAACTTATCTAGAGGGCAGCGCTTCTCCGAATTTTGTGAAACGATCATGACCTCCGCTTCGTAGACCAGCAAAGGAAGCACCGTGTCCGCCGAAGGCGCCGCGTTGCAGCAGTTGCCTCCGATGGTGGCTCTGTTTCTGATCTGCACGGAGCCTACTTTGCTTGCGGCTTCGGCCAGGATGGGGAAATATTTTAATATCTTCTCGTCATACTGCACCTGCTCCATTGTGGCGCCGGCGCCTATAAAGAGTCCCGATTCCAGCTCCTTGATCTCACTGAAATCTTTGATGCGGCCGGTATCAAGCAACGTCATGTCGGGGAATCCCGTTTTTTTCCACTTAGCTATGAGGTCGGTGCCTCCGGCCAGCACTTTAACTTCCGGATGGTCCGCAAGATAGCCGAGCGCGTCTGACAAATTTTCAGGTGAATAATAGTGTAAATTGTTCATTATTTACCCTCCTCCGCCTTTTTTTCATTGAGCGCTTTTAAGACCTTCTCCGCCGTAATGGGAAGCTCGTTGAACCTTATCCCTATGGCGTTGTATATTGCGTTTTGTATAGCTGGAGCCGTCGCGTTGAAGCAGCATTCTCCTATTGATTTTGCGCCAAAACCAGTTGTCCATTCAAAGCTGTCTACGACGTCGGCGTGGATGACGGGGATGTCCGCCGCTGTCGGAAGCTGATAGTCTAGGAAGCAGGCGTTGATTACTTTGCCCTTATCATTGTGGCGCAGATGTTCCATCAAGGCCCAGCCGTATCCCTGCGCCATGCCTCCCTGGATCTGTCCCTCGAGCGCAAGCTTGTTGATGGCCTGTCCGACGTCATGTATGCCCCAAAGCTCCGGCACTTTTATCTGTCCGGTCTTAGTGTTGACCTCAACCTCCGCCACATGGCATCCGAACGCGTAGCCGCCGGAGATGTTGTTATATTTTGTGGCGTCGGGATATTCCACGCCGGCCGGCGTGAAATGACCGATTCCCAAGATATGCTGACCGGGGTTGTCGCAGACGTGTTTCCACGCCAATTCCGCATACGGAGCTTTTTTGGAAGGATCGGAGATACAGACGACCGCGCCCTCTTTCAGCTCCAGATCTTTTTCATCCACGTTCAAAACGTCTGCGGCTAATGTTATCAGCTTCGATTTCATGTCGTCGACAGCCATGCGCATCGCGCCCGTCGCCATATAGGTGCCGCGGCTTGCAAAACAGCCGAGCCCGAATGGGACGATGTTTGAATCAGGATCAGGCACGCAGATATGTTCAAAATCTACTTTCAGCGCGTCTGCTACGCACATGGAGAGCGTAGTTCTTATGCCCTGCCCCATGTCGGGCTCGTTGCTGTAGATGTATATTTTGCCCTGCTCGTTCATTCTGAGAAGGACTGCCGCGCCTTCAAACGGCTTTATAAACGACCTATTGCCGGAAACATGCACGGTGGCCGCCATGCCTATTCCCTTTTTGATGTGGTCGTCGTTTGCCGTGTTCATGGCCGAATATTTTTTCCTCTTCTCGTGGAAATTGGAATCTCCAACGCCCTGTTCTATACATTTTTCTATCTCTACGCTGTTGGTCTTCCATCCGTGAGGATTGAGATAGCCGGGAACCGCTATGTTGCGCAGACGAAGTTCGTCCGGAGCTATGTTGAGATGTTCTGCTACTTCATCAAGATGCGTTTCGTGCACAAAGTGCATCTGAGAGTTTCCAAAGCCGCGGAAGCAGCCGGTCGGCACCTTGTTGGTATAGACAAGGTTGCATTCCGAGTGCAGCACCGACACCTGATACATTATGTCGATACGGTACATCGCGGTGAGGACTATCGGGATGCCGTAAGAGCCGTAGGCTCCGTTGTCCGCAAGTATGTTCACCTTTTTGCCAAGATATTTTCCCTCTTTGCTCCACGCCGTTTTTATATCCATATACATGGGCACTCTGGGAAGTCCGCACTGAAAATCTTCAACTCTGTCGAGGAAAAAACGCACCGGCTGCTGCGCATATTTTGAAAGCAGCGCGCCCAGCGGGTGGACCTGCTGTGAAAGTTTTGCGCCGAAGCCGCCGCCGAACGGGGGCTGAACGATACGGATTTTTTCTACTGGGATATTCAGCGCCACAGCGTAGTCATATCTAGACCATGTAGGGGTCTGGATGCCCGCGTAAATCGTGAGATTGCCGTTGCTGTCCCATGTCGAGACGCCGCCCATCGGTTCGATGTACGCCTGATACTCCAGGCTCGTCTCGTATTTTCCTTCGTGTACGTAGTAGGCGTTTTTAAAAACTTCGTCGATATCGCCACGCGGAATAAAGAGGTGGTGATTGACGTTATTTGGAAATTCAGGGTGGATAAGGGGAGCGCCCTCTTTCATGGCGTCGTGCATATTGAGCACGGCGGGAAGCACCTCATATTCCACTTTGATTTTTGAAAGAGCCTCTTCGCACGATTCTTCATCAACGCCGGCCACTGCGGCAACTTCGTCGCCGACGAAATTTACCTTATCGACGGCAAGAAGATATTCGTCTTTTGTTGCAGGGCCCCATTTCTGCTGTTCGACGTTCTTTCCCGTAAGCACACATTTGATGCCAGGCACTTTCAGCGCTTCGGAAATGTCTATGGAGAGAATCTTCGCGTGCGGATACGGGCTGCGAAGGGCGCGTCCGTGAAGCATTCCCGCAAGATGTATGTCGCTCACATAATTGAGTCTGCCCGTAACTTTGTCCTTGGCGTCAAGATAGGGCTGCCTCGAACCTATAACCGTGTAGTCTCCCTTTTCATAATGGACGTCGGCCATCACTCGTCACCCCGAATCTTTTTAGCCGCTTTCTTCACTGCATCAAATATTTTCTGATAGCCGGTGCATCTGCATAGATTTCCGGTAAGGCCGTATCTGATCTCTTCGTCAGTAGGGTCGGGATGTTTTTCAAGAAGCGCAAGTGTCGACATGACCATTCCGGGAGTGCAGTAGCCGCACTGTATGGCCCCCGCCTCTATAAACGCCGCCTGAATCGGGTGAAGGATTTTGCCGTCCTCTGAGGAAAGCCCCTCTATGGTGATAATTTCCGCGCCTTCGGCCTGAACCGCGAGCACAAGGCAGGAGGTGACCGTCCTGCCGTTCATGATGACGGTGCAGGCGCCGCATTCGCCTTCGCCGCATCCGACTTTTGTTCCTAAAAGACCAAGCTGCTCTCTAAGCACCTGCGCCAGCGTCCAGTTGGTACGCACCGCGACTCTTTGAGCTTTGCCATTTACAATAAAATTAAGTTCTCTCGTCTCCATTGCTTTCAGCCCCACTTTCTAGAAGCTTTTTGACTCTGCGTTGTTTCTGAGGACCGCTTCAAGTACTCCTCCTGCAATCGCCAGAGCCTTATCTGTTATGGAAAAACAATGCTCTCGTATATTTCTTGGATCCACATCCCCGATTTTCATTCCCTCTGTCACATAAACGGAGGGATGTATCAATCCTCGAAGGATGCCGTCTATCTGCGCGCAAACGTCAGCGCCGCCGATACGGCCGACTACCGCGCCCGCCGTAACGTGATCGCCGATTTCTGCGAACTGTTCCATGTAGCCTTCGGCGGGTGCCCTGAGAAGCCGTTCTGTCGTATACCCCATCTCCATCCCCGGAATCCCGGTGTTTGGAATGGCGCCGCCTTCAGACAGTAAACGGCCAAGGTAATGTCCGCGTTTTGTCTCAACTACATAATGAACATCAACCTTGGCCGTAAATCCAGGACCTATCCCTATAACCATTGGCGCCATATTTATATTAGTTCCCGTATTGCGCTTTGCCATGACGGCGTCTATGACGATATCAGGACGCAGGCGGGCTATGGAATCCCCCTCGGGGTCTACGATAACGGATACGCCTTGTACGCCGGAAAATCCATCGGCTGACGATATCCTTTTGACCGGCATTCCATCTATAACACATTCACCATCAAAAACGGCAGATGCCGCGGAGACCGTGCGCCTTACGGCAAGGGGCGCAGATACTTCGAGCGAGAGGACTCGAAAGCCACACCTCCACAGCCGGTAGATGATGCCGGTAGCCAGATCTCCGCCGCCCCTTACTATTACCAATCCGCCGTAGGGTGTCATTTTAAATGCGTTCGCTCTTAATTAAAGTCCCCAAGATAAATTGGGACTTCGCCTTCCATCTTTATCGCGTCTTTCGGGCAAAGCGCCGCGCAGAGGCCGCAGCCGTCGCATTTGTTGGGGTCGATGCTTGACTTTTTCTTTCCGTCGACGTCAACCATTTTTATCGCGTCGTAGAAGCACCAGCTCGGGCAGAGGCCGCAGCCGACGCATTTATCCTGACACACCTTGCTGATGGCAGTATGGTCGCGGTCGACCTTGTCCCATGTCGTTATCTGCGGAAGAGTGATACCACGCAGCTTGTTTATATCGTCGATGTTGTGGTCGATCAGATATTTTTCAGCGCCGTCCAGGAAATTTTGGACTTCGCCGAACTGTTTGGGGCCGTACATGATGGCGGTGCAGGTCTGTACCGTAGTGGCTCCGCACATGATACACTTAATAACGTCTTCCCAGCTGAATATGCCGTTTGTTGCGGAGATAGGCATTCCCGTAGCCGCTGCAATTTTTGCGATCCATTTGAGCGTGATGGGGCGCATCCAGGGGCCGCCGACGCCGGCAAAGCCGCCGTGCAGAAGCGGACGTCCAGTTTCGATATCCACGTCAAGCGCGGAGAAACGATTGACGACGGTGAACCCGGCGGCGCCGGCCTCACGGCAGCGCTGAGCCGCGTCTACGATGCTTACGGCTTCGCTGGTCAGCTTTACGAATACTGGTATCTTTACGGAGTCGCATACGATGCGCGTTACCTCGGCCGCGGCCTCGGGTGAATTTCCGAGTTCCTGACCGCTCTTGTATCCGAGGTCTTTAGGGTGGGGGCAGCCGAAGTTAAGTTCGATCATGGGGAGGCCAAGCGCTTCCATGCGTTTGGCAAGCTCGCTCCAGCTCTCTTTGGAGTTGCCGGAGATGCTGCCTACCAGAGTGCAGTTGCGTTCGTCGCACTCTTTTTTGGCAGTCTCCATCTCCTTCATCCAGTCGTCCGTATTGTAGGTGGCGAGGAATTCACAGGAATAGTTTGAGTAGTTGTTGGGCCAGCCTTTTTTGTGGAGAACGGTGAAACGGGGCGAAACATATTTCTGCGCAAGAGGCTCGGGGCTGAATGTCTTGGCAATGACTCCGCCCGCGCCGGACTCGGCGCATCTGCGCATGTATTCTCCGTTTTTGCTCGGAGAAGCTGAAGCAATGACCATAGGATTTTTAAATTTTACGCCGCAGTATTCAACAGAAAGATTGGGTTTCATAAAAATGCCTCCAAAAATCAAAATAGAATAAAGTGGAAAGAGGCGTCTGCGCGTCGGCCGGCGCCTCTAAGATGTTATCTTGGCGCGCCGAGTTTATTTTTGAGGAGCGAGCATTCCGGGTCGATTGGCTTTGTGGGGTCCTGATAACGGAACTCCATCGTCATGCAGCCAAGGGGGATGCTGTACGGGCCGTGCTTCATGCCGGGCAGGCGTGAGCCGTAATACCCTTTGGCCATTGTGAGGTTTTTGTTCGTGTCGGTCAGATATCCGTCCACCACGTATATTTCCTCACAGAAGTCATGAGACAAAAGCTCAGGCATCTCAGTATGAGGCGGGAACTTCAGAAGCCTCGTATAATTTCCTGTCACAGGGTCGTGTGAGAGCACCTTCTCCATTGTACCGTTGTAGCCGCCCTCTACAAGCCGCCACTCACCGTGAAGATCAACGTCGCGAATTTCATATTCCTGCTTTGCCATTAAAAAACGCCTCCTCTAATTTTTGTGTTAAAAAATAAAACGATTGAGTTTTTTAGTTGCCTTTATACCAGGATGTCTTGCACTCCATCTCGTAAACGTTTCCAAGTTTCCTTCCAAGGATCGGGTCTTCTAGCTCCGTTTCAAAGTAAGGGCTGTAGTCTGCCTTAAAGAGAGAGGCTACCGTGCCTGAATAGACTACCAGTCCCTCTGTATCGTCGGGGTTGCAAAGAAGCTGCTTTGTTCTTTCTACAAGCTCCGCCGCGTCTAGCATCGCCGTAAGCTTCGCCTCCTGGAACAGCTTCCTTTCTCCATCCGCCTTTATCCAGCTGCGAAGTATTATATCGTCCCAGTGTTCGATGACCTCGCTCAATTTCCACAGCTCTCTGCTGATCGTATTCGGATAGACCTGTTTTGCCTTTGGAATGTCTATCGTCTCAAGCTTACGGTCCGTATGGTCGCTGCCTACTCCAACGTAAATTTCGTCTTTATCAAAAAAAAGCGCGAACTCAGCCTCTCCAGAATGATCTGTTTCGTCGAGCACCTCAAAGCCCGCTGCCTGCGTAAGCTTATCGGTGAACTTTGTAAAATAGACCGGCGTTTTGTCAGGGGCCGGTATCCCTTCGGCCTTCAGTTCGTCTATGTGAGCCTGAACCGCCGCCTGATCTCTTCCCGTGTAACCTGCGTTGATGATATGTTTAGGGATAAAGTCGATTACCTTTTCTTCTCCGTTTTTTGATAGAACCTTAAATTCCACACCATTCGCTCCCCTCTTGACCTTGCTCTTTTCTTGATATGCACTTTTTAAAATTGAATGCAAATAAATAGTTGGTATGCCAATTATCTATTTTGGATGCAATTTTGTCAAGAGGAAACCTTTACTTTGAATTAAAAAAGGAGAACCTAATCTCGTAGGCTCTCCGCTTTAAATTATTAATTAAAAGATTAAAATTAAGGCTAGTTTTCGATACATTTTTTTAAATCGCTTATCAATGCTGCATAACTGTGCTCCAAATGGTTTTTCATTGCCCTGCGCACTTCCTCAGGCTCTTTATTCCAGAGCGTCTCCACCATAAGTTCGTGTTCTTTTATGACCTCTTTCCACCTGTCCTGACCACGGAGCGCAAGCAGGCCCATTCTGAGCACCTCTTCCTGCACTGTGCTCCAAAAGCGCAGCAGTCTTTCGTTATTCATGCTTTGGACTAAGATGTAGTGAAACTTGAGGTCGAGCGTCGTAAAGCTGTATTCGTCCGTCGTCTCTTTCATCTCGTTTAAAATAGAATCCAGCTGACCCGCTAGCACGCGAGATTCCCCGTTTTGCAAAAGCTCGTCAATCGCGCTGTATTCGACGATGTTTCTGATTTGGATTATTTCATGGACGTCTGCTATTGTGACGGGCCTCACCTGCATTCTCTTGCCTTCGCCCGGCACGAGCCATGATTCCTGGGAAAGGCGCTGTATCGCCTCTCTGACAGGAGTGCGGCTCACTCCGAGGCTTTCGGAAAGCTCGCGCTCCTTCAAAACGGAACTGGGCGGATATTTAAGGGAGATGATATCCGCCTTTATTTTTTCGTATACCTGTACCGACAATGATTTTTCTTCCATCTCGTTCACCTCGTACGATACAATAGCATACTTTTGTACTTTATGGGATACATTTACGGCAAATTGTATTTCATTCTTTCATTTAACGCCTATTCGACGCTAGCAGGAAGATAAAAATACAAAATAGGCCGCGCGTTTATTTTGGAAATTATTTATTTTGTTCTCAGGCGGTGGCTTTGTTTTTTAGGCGCTCGCTGATCATGGCGCCTCCGATAATCATCACTCCGCCCGCCATCTGGATGGGAGTCATCGCCTCATGCAAAAAAATGACGGAAAAGGCTACCGCGGACAACGGCTCAAGGTAACCGCAGACCGCCACAGTCTGCACGGGAAGTTCTCCGATGGAAGAAAAATAAAGGTAACAGCCAATGCCTGTATTCAGCAGACCAAGAATCATGATTGGATACCAGTCGGATGGCTCTACGTAGAAGGAAACGTTTTGCTTTAGGCAGACAAATACGGCGACTGTCAAAAAGCTGACCCCCAGCTGGAGGGATGAATTTTGCAGTCCTGCAATAGGAGACGACTTCATGTTAAAGATGACCATAAAGGCATACATAACAGCCGACATGGCGCCGCAAAAGACGCCCCATTTTGTGGCGCCGTGCGCGGCGGCCTGCCCATTGACAAGAAAAATACCAATCAAAACGACCAAAAACCCCGCGGTTTTCCCCCATGTCATGCGTTCTCGAAACAACAGCGGCGAAAGCGCCATGACAATGACCGGACCGCAATAGTACGCCAGCGACGCAATACCTACACCTAGATTGCTATAGGCTTCATAGAGGAACATCCAGCTTAACCCCATGGCTATTCCGGATATAGCAAGGCAGAAGGACTGTTTGGGATATTTGTAAAACGTGAAGGAATTTCTTGTGAGAATAAAAATTGAAAAAAGCAGCAGGCTGCCTATCAGTGTCCTTAAAAATACGATCGTATAACTTGGAAGCGCTATTTTACTTGCTACGATCCCGTTTGTCCCAAATAACAGCAATGCTGATATATATTTACAATATGCGCTTTTCACCTATTACCAACTCCGCTTAAACAATATTGAGGTATAGTCTATGCGATTTTCATAAATAATAAAAGCAGATGTTTTTAAATACAAATGAAAAAATCCTTTTACTATTATCTAACAAAAGACGCTAGTGTATTTAAGTAAAAATAAATTGCTCCTCTTGTAAAACAAAGGCCCAATACAGAAACGGCTAAACCTAGTTCAAAGGTTTAGCCGTTTTGATTTAGAACTTAATTAACCGATTGGTCTTTATTCCGTTGTGGTCGGCCCTTCGATGGTTTTGTTTGAGTCGACTTCCTGCGTGGTCTCGCTTACGGGGCTTTCATCGAGGCCCTCTCTCTTTGCTTCGGCCTCAGCTTCGTTTTCGGCCTGCTGCTCCTGGACCTGCTGCTCGGTGGGGATCGGCAGTTCCGGGTTCGGCGCGCCTTCGACTATTGCGGGCAGTGAAAACATTATGTTTGAGATGGTGCCGAGGTTCATGTCATATTCGACGGTCTTTTCAACTTTTTCGCTCTGTTCGTTGATGACCTTTATGACTATTTTGTGGCGCGCGCCCTGAAGTCTCACGACGTCGCGGTCTCCGGCGTAGAATTCCATTTCCTTCTCTTCATCGCCGTCGACTACGACGGTCATGTAGGGGATCTCTTTGTATTCTTTTCCGGCAAGTTCCGCCGTTTTATTGTCCAGCAGCACTTCATGCTCTTTGCCTATGTAGTAGAGGCCGAAGCAGAGCAGCACGAGCAGCGCTACGAGGGCTAAACGGATGACGAGCCTTTTTTTGTTTATATTCTGTATCATCGTTATTCTCCTCTCAGGCTCCTGCGGGCTTCTATCTTGTCGCGCTGCCGCTTCCACGCGTGGAGGACGAGCGCAAGGGCGATGATGCCGTAGGAGACGAAGACGCGGAAGTATTCGCCGAGCTGCGCCTGTCCGATGAGTTCTTTGCCGGCCATCGGCGAGACGACGAACATGAGGTGGAAGAGCACGACTCCGACAAAGACGTTTGTTATCGTGGCGCGGCTGACGGAGGCTCCGCCTATCAGTATGGCCGCTATAGCGAACATGCCGGCCTGGTCGTGGCTGTTATAGGTGTTCATCGTTCCGATGTTCTGGAGGAAGATTATCTGTCCGAAGCAGGCGAGCACCGTCGATATGACGATGGCTATTATTCTGGTGCGTTCAACGGGAATGCCGGCGGAATCGGCGACAGCCATGTCCTGTCCAAGCGCGCGCATGTCCTGGCCAAGCTTTGTACGGCGGAACCAGATTATGAACAGGCAGAATATCCCTATGAGGATGAAGGTGGCGACGGGAATGTCGATGGTCGCTATCTTGAGCGGGATGAGGTTGTCAAGGACGTGGCGTACTCCTGTGAGGTTTATGGCGTTGCGTATGCCGTAGCCTCTGGAAAGCACTAGCTGCGGGTTGGAGATGGGGATGATGTTGCCCATGCAGTAGAGAACGATGAGCTGGTAGACTCCGTTGATGAAGAACCCGAGGATGTAGGAGGTCACCATTTCTCTGCCCTTGGCTCTGTTCAGCACCGCGCCGCAGATGTAGCCCAGCACGATGGCGATCGGCATTCCTACGATGGCTGCCAGCATCATTCCGGGCCAGCCAGCGACCGCCCAGTCAGTTACGAAGATGAGCCCTATCTGACCGGCCATCGCGCCAAGCACCATCCCGAAGTTGAGCCCCATGCCGGCGAGTATCGGTATGAGCAGCGAGAGGACGAGGAAGGAGTTACGGGCAAGGCGCGTCAGCATCTCCTGAACGAGATAGGTGGCTGAGAAGCCCGAAAGGGGAATAGCTATCGCCGATATGACTATGAATACTATCGGCACCGCATAGTCGGCGAATATTGATTTTATATCGTGTTTGTGTGCCATTATCTTTTCACCGTCACTTTCCTGGTGAGGGCGTATAGTATCATGCCGTTGCTGACTATGATGCGTATGACCTCAGACATGTCTGTCTGCATGACGCTGTTTATTACGGAGGGCGTCATGGTAAGTATTCCCTGGAAGAGGAACGTTCCGACTACAACGTTTACCATTGAGGCTTTGTTGACGGAGGCGCCGCCCAAGAGAATGGCCGCGACCGCGGGGAAGGCCATGTAGAAGGGGCCCATGTAGAGCTGGATGAATCCGAAGCTCTGCTCATAGACGAGGATGCCTAGCGCGCCGAGCACCGTCGAGATGACGACGGAGACTGTGCGCATGTTGTCTACGTTGATGCCGGAGGCGCGGGCGAACTCAGGGTTCGAGCCTACGGCTGTGATTGCGGTGCCTATCTTCGTGCGGAAGAAGGCCCACACGAGGAAGAGTATCAGCGCAAAGAATACATACATGCCGACTGGGAAGTAGAAGAACTCTCCTATCTGGATGTGGAGGTATTTGCTGAGAGCGTTGAGCCAGTAGCCCTCAACGCTTATAGTGGTGCGGAGGCCGGAGCCGCCGTATCCCCATATCATCGTGGGGCTGGTGTACGGAAGCAGAAGCCACGCTATGCACATGAGCGCGACCGATGAGAAGCCGACGTATGTGGCTATCATCATTTCGTCGCCTTTAACGCGGTTGAGCAGGAGGCCGTAGAGCCAGCCGAGCACTACCGCTATCGGAATGGCTATCGAGGCGGCGAGAAGGAATCCCGCGCCTCCCCTTACGCCTATCTGGATGGAGGTGACGGCTCCGAGCAGCCCTGCGATGATGCCAAGAGGCAGCCCGAAGTTCAGTCCGCATCCAGACTGCACCATGGGGACCATGGCGAGAACAAGTATGCCGTTCATTCCGACGCGGACGAGCGTGTCGGAGAGGGAGGCGTCTATCCTTACGCCTACGAACGGCGCGGCGACGAACAGCGCCAGCAGGAACAGGCCAATTATTATTCTGGGCCAGCCGGCGTTTTCAATAAATTCCTGTAATTTATTCTTCATTTTGCTCACCTGTCGTCCTAGTTTTCAGCTTGCGGCTGCTGCTCATCCGTTACGTGGCCGAGCATAAGCAGCCCAAATTCCGCAGCGGGCGCCGTAGCCGGCAGTATGCCGGATACTTTGCCTTCGTTGATTATCGCGATCCTGTCGCATATAGAGCGCAGCTCTTCAAGTTCGGAGGAGGTCATTATGATGGTCGTGCCCTCTTCTTCGTTTACTTTGCGCAGCGTGTCGAGAACGAGTTTCTTCGCTCCGACGTCAATTCCGCGCGTAGGTTCCGAGACGAAGAGTATCTCAGGGTTCACGGCGAAGGCTTTAGCGAGGCAGACCTTCTGCTGGTTTCCGCCGGAAAGCTCTATCGCACGCTGCTTGGGGCCTGTACAGCGTATCTGCAGCGATTCGATGTATTCCTGCGTGCATTTGTCGATGGCTGTGTCGTCGCGCCATTTAACAAGGCCGCCTATGAGCTTTTTGATGAATTTTTCCTGCACCTGAAGCGCCGTGAAGGTGATGTTCCAGTCGATTCCTTCTTCAAGAAGAAGGCCTACTCCCCTGCGGTCTTCGGAGACGAAGGCCATGCCCTCTTTGAGGGAGGCGTCGGGGTCGTTGAGCTTTATCTCTTTGCCGCGGAGCGTAACTTTGCCGCCAGCTGCGTACAGCCCCATGATGCCGTTTGAGATGCCGACCTTGCCCTGTCCCGCAAGCCCGCCGAAGCCCAAGATCTCGCCTTTGCGGACATCTATTGAAACGTCGCGGACTGTCTCTCCGGGCATGTCTACCCAAAGATGCTCCGTCTTCATTATGACGTCGCCTATCTGCCTTGCGACCTTAGCTTTTTCTTCTTCTACTTTTTTGTCGCCTTTTCTATCTACCATCCATGAGGCTATCTGGCGCACGTTTGTCTCTTTTGTACGCGCCTCCTGGATGACGCTGCCGTCGCGGACAACTATAAGCTTGTCGCAAAGGTCGATTATTTCCTGAAGTCGGTGGGAGATGAAGATGATCGCTATGCCCTGTTTGGAGAGTGTCTTTAGTGCTGAGATGAGTACCGTTGCCTCTGATTCCGCAAGCACCGCGGTCGGTTCGTCGAGGACGAGGAGGCGAGTTTTGCTTCTGTCTATCTCTCTTGCGATTTCCGTAAACTGCTTGTGCCCTACTGGCATTTCTGAAATTAGCGTATCAGCGTTGAGCTCTACTCCCAAGGTCTTGATGGCCTTCTCCGCTCTTTGCTGCATATCTGGGCGGTCCAGCGTCATGAGCCTGTCGCCGAACGCCTCTGTGAGAATGTTGTATTTTGTCGATTCTCTGTTTAAAAGTATGTTTTCGGTCGCAGAGAATCCCGGTATAAGCGAGAATTCCTGGTGGACCATCCCTATTCCGGCGTCGAGCGCGTCAAGCGGATCTCTGAAATGGACCTCTTCGCCGTCGATTATTATTTTCCCCTCGTAGCCTCCGGTTTCCTGTATTACAGGCATGCCGAAGAGGATGTTCATCAAGGTAGATTTTCCCGCGCCGTTTTCACCGACAAGCCCCATTATCTCCCCGGGCTGCAGTGAAAAGCTTACGTCCTGAAGAACTCGGTTGCCAAAGTATTCTTTGCCGATATTCTCCATTTTCAAAAGGGGAACTTCCATGGACATACACTTCACCTCGTTATTTTCCCATATAGATTTTGCGATATTTCCCTTATTTTACTAAACCTTATTAATAGTAGTTGATTTATCTCAATACGGCAAGAGTTAAGGCCGATATTCATCACGGCTTAAAAACAAGAAATTTTTCCGGTGTTTTAATCGAAAAGATAAACTGAAATGTTGATAAAAAAGCCGGGGTAGAAAACCGAATTCGGCCTTCGTCGCCCGGCAATATAATGTATTTGTTACTTAAGTTTGATGTACTTATCAGGAACCTTTTCTTTTGTTACGCCCATGTAGCCTTTGCCGAACACGTAGGTATCTTCATATACAAGCACGAACTTTTTGATCTTCATCTGCTTCGCCATGTCGTAGTAGGGAGCGCCGTTCCATTCCGCGCCAGGCGTGAACTTGTTGTAGCAGCTCCAGAGGTCTTTCATGTTGTAGAGTTTCGCTTTTTTCTCAACGATGCGCTTGCCGTACTCGGCGAGGGCGCAGGTCGTGCTCCAGCCGTAGGAGTAGGGCCATGTTCCCATGCGTCCCTTGCCGCCGGCGGCGATGACTGCCTTTTCGACCTTTTTCATGATGGCCGGCCAGTTGCCGGATTCATTTTTAAGGTCGATGCCGAAGGATCCGGGATAGCCCATAAGCGGTGACGGAAGGTCGGCTTCAACGAAGATGGCGCCGTACTTGGCGACCTGCTTCAGAAGAGGCTCGGTCTGCGCGTCGTTCGTGCAGAAGAAGGCTGAGTCCTTGCCGTACTTCTGTACCCACGCGGGGACCTTTTCCAGGATGAACTGCTGAGCGCCGGCGACGCCTACGTCAGAGGTGGGGTCGGGAGCTGTCTCAAACGCAAACTTCAGGCCGAGGTCTTTGCATGCCTGCTCCATGATGGCGCGGCGGCGTGAAAGAAGCTCGTAGCTCATGTGGCGCGGGAAGGAGATGTGGACGAATGTCTTTGCGCCCAGTTTCTTCGCCGTGTTGATGATGAGGTATCCGCGCATGATGTTGTCTACGCCGATAGCGAAGTCAGCGGTGCTTGTGATAACGTTCGGGTCTTCCTGGGGTTCGCCCGCGAAGCAGAGGATGTCCTTCCTCTTTTCTTTGACGCGGCGGAAAGCTTCGGTTGTTCCGGGGATGGCGTCATCGACTACGATGACCTTCATCTTGGGGTCGTCGGCGAGGCCGACTATCTGCGCGATTGTCGTTTCCATCTCTGACATAAAGTTGTCAGGCATGGTTACGTGCTTGATCATTCCGCCCTTTGCCACATCGCCGTATTCCTTGATAAGGCGCTCGGCTCCGCGGTAGGTATCCTCAGCCTGTGAAACGGTGAGCGTGGCCACTCCGATGTGGAAAGGAGCCGCGGCGAAGGCCGCGGAGGCGATAAACAGCGCGGCGATCATTGTGAAAAGAAAGACCGATGTTTTTCTCATGTTTCTAAATTCCTCCCAGATAAAATATATATTACGGATGCGAAGGGCAAACCCCAGGAAAACATTGGCCCTTCGCTAAACGCCAGTTTATTTCTCGCAGACTGTCAGCTCGCGCGGGAAGTGGTTCAGAGCTTCGCCTGTGCCGTCGGGACGGACCGCGACGAGATTTTCGATGCGCACGCCGAACTTTCCGGGAATATAGATGCCGGGTTCTACGCTGAATACGTTGCCTGGTTCAAGCGGCTTCGTATTGCCCTCTATCATGAACGGGTTCTCATGGACGGCGATGCCGATGCCGTGGCCTACGCGGTTGAAGAAATATTTGCCGTAGCCCGCGTCGACTATCACCTGACGCGCCGCACGGTCGACGTCCTGACCGGTGGCGCCAGGCTTCACCGCGGCTTCGCCAGCGGCCTGCGCCTTGCGCACTATTTCGTATATTTTTTTCATTTCTTCAGTAGGAGTGCCCGTGAAAAGAGTCCTTGTGGTGTCGGAACAGTAGCTCTTGTATCTGCCGCCGAGGTCGAGGATGATTATGTCGTTTTCCTGAATGACGCGCTGATCGCCCATGTAGTGCGGCATAGAACCGTTGGGGCCGCTTGCTACGATCGGATTGAACGACATGTTCTCCGCGCCGCCCTCTTCAAAGAACTCTCCAATTTTTTTAGCGATTTCGCGTTCCTTCATGCCGGGCTTGATGCACTTCTGGAGCTTCGTAACGACGGTATCGACGATGCGTGAGGATTCGCGCATTATCTCAAGTTCTTCGTCGTCCTTGCGGGAACGCTGGCCGGCCAGCACATCGACGCCGTTTACCATCTGAATGGGCATCGCGTCGCGTATAGCTAGCATGTCCACCGCGCGCACGCCGTCGTTGAAGGCTATTTTGCCGCCAAGCACGCCAAGGTGCTCGCAGCCGCGGCGGAAAGCTCCGGTGAAGCCCTCATGGTCGTCCCATTCCGAATAAAAGGGAACGTCTCCAAAGGCGTTGACCATTTCTTCTTTGTAAAGAAGCGGGGTCATAGCAAAAGAACGGCCGTCGGCCGCCACCATAAGGCCGCGCACTCTTTCGTCCGGATGCGTGTCAAGGCCGCCGATATATTCCAGGTCGGTGGACGGGCCGATGTAAAGCGCGTCAAGCCCGCGCGCGCGGAGTTCCTCCGCCAGACGTTCAACTCTTTCTTTTCTTATCATAATAACTGCCTCCAATTAAATTAACTTATTGCGGTGACATATTGCAGCAACAATTAACTTTTAATATATTATAAACTCAAGCTGATATTTCAACTAAACAAAAGTCCGTATGTCGCTGTGCAATTGGCTATGATGTACACCGCTAATATTAAACCCACACAGAAATATGTCAAGTTCTGAAAAAACATTCCCGTACGTCTGTATTACTATTTCATAATTTATTACAACAAAAGGCAAATCTGATATATTACAAAAAAATTTATTGACATAATTGAGTTCGTCAATATAATCGAAGGCGTCTGATATTTTCAGATGCGCACTTTACGGTGGAGACAATAAAACCATCCTCCATACAAGAAGGCGCAATCTTTAGGAGGAATCCTCATGAAGAAAGCAACGCTTTTATTGTTCGCCGCAATGCTGACGCTCTGCCTCAGCACAGCGGCTATGGCGGCGGCGCCGTTCCATATCGGCATCGTCACCGGAACAGTCTCGCAGAGCGAAGACGACCTTCGCGGAGCGGAACTGATGATCAAGAAGTACGGAGACGTCTCCAAGGGCGGCATGATCAAGCACCTCACCTACCCTGACAAATTCTTGTCTTAGTTGGAAACGACCATAGCCCAGATCTCCGGCCTCGCCGACGACCCCAAGATGAAGGTCATCGTAGTCAACCAGGCCATCCCG